>NZ_JBDZYG010000024.1:0-49908 GCF_040329455.1 Ruegeria sp. SCP11
CATGGGCGTCGACAAATACTGGTCCCCCGTCAACCGCGTCGACAACGCATACGGCGACCGAAACCTCGTCTGCACATGCCCCCCAATGGACGCATACCAAGACGCAGCTGAGTAAGCTCAGTTCAAGAACAGACAAAACCCCCGCTCAAAAGGCGGGGGTTTTTCTATTCGGCGGCCTCTTTCCGTTGGGCCGAGGCCAGAAGCGTGGCCAGTTCCGGGCGGCAGGACCCGCAATTGGTTCCGGCCTGTAACGCCTCGCCGATGGCGTCGACCGAGATCAGTCCCTGGGTCTCGATCGCTGTCAGGATCGTGTTCACGCCGACATCAAAGCAGGAACACAGAATTGGCCCCGGGTCCCGCATGTCTGCCGGGGCGCAGCCGGACAGCAGGCCCAGATTGGGCACCTGCGGCAGCGTCGCCAGATAGTCGCGCATCACCGCGACTGGTTGGGGCGAGACAAACAGCGCCGCAACCAGCCGTCCGTTTTGATGGCAGGCCAAACGGGCCACGCCGCGGGCCGGGTCTTCGACGGCAGTGATTTCGGCATCGGGCAATCCGAATAGGTCGCGGGCTGCGGTGTGCCAGTCTTCGACGGCGTCCAGCCCGGCCAGTTCGGCGCGATAACCGGTTTTCGTCAGGCTTTGGGCCCAGTAGTCGCAGCTTGGGTTCATCTCATGGCCAGAGACCGCGAATCCGTACCATGCGGCGTTGAACCGGGTAACATTCACAATTGACGCCTTGCTTTCGGGCTGACCCGAGACCGGGTCGGTCGCTGCCGCCACCATCGCGTCGATGCGGGCGGAGGGCGCGGTCTCTCCGGTCCAATGGATTGGGGCAAAGACCTGACCCTGGGTGACATCACCGTTGATCCGCGCGCGCAGGATGGCTTTGCCGTGTGGACTTGTCACCGCGACCAGATCTGCGGTGGAAACCTTTTGCGACCGCGCGTCATCCGGGTGAATGTCCAGAAACGGTTCGGGCAGGTGCGCCGACAGGCGGGGCGATAACCCGCTGCGGGTCATCGTGTGCCACTGGTCGCGCAGACGTCCGGTGTTCAACCAGAACGGATAGCGCGGACCGGTCTGCGCCGCCGGGGCGCGCCATTTGACTGGCAACAGCCGGGCCTTGCCGTCAGGGTGAAAGAACTGCCCATCTGCGAAGAATCGTCCGCCTTGACGCGTGGCGGCCACGGGCCAGCGTGTCGGTTCCAGCGCGGCGTAATCTGCGGCGTTCAGATCGGCGAGGCCCGAGATATCGAAATCCTTCCCAAACCGCGTGGCCACGCCAGACAGTGCCGCATGTTCGCGGAAAATCTCGCCAGGGCTTTGGTAGTCAAATGCCGAGGCCCAGCCCATCCGCCGCCCGACATCGCACAGGATGTCCCAGTCGGCGCGGGCCTGTCCGGGGGCGGGCAAAACCGCGCGCTGACGGCTGATGGTACGGTCGGAATTGGTGACGGTGCCGTCTTTCTCGGCCCAGGCCGCGGCGGGCAGCAGCACATCGGCCAGCCGCGCCGTGTCGGTCCGGTCGGTGATGTCCGAAACCACAGTGAAGGGGCAGTTGGCGATGGCGTCGCGCACCGCATCAGCCTCGGGCATCGATACGGCAGGGTTGGTATGAATCACCCACAGCGCCTTGATCCGCCCGTCACCGATGGCGCGGAACATGTCTACCGCTTTCAGGCCGGGGGCTTCGGGCATAGCGGGTGCCGACCAGAAATCGCGCACGGCGGCGCGGTGGTCGGCGTTTTCGATGTCCAGATGGCAGGCGAGCATGTTGGCGAGCCCACCAACCTCGCGCCCGCCCATGGCGTTGGGCTGGCCAGTGACCGACAGCGGTCCGCAGCCCGGATTGCCGACCCGTCCGGTGGCCAGATGGCAGTTGAGGATCGCGTTGACCTTGTCGCTGCCCGAGGTCGATTGGTTCACGCCCTGGCTGAAGATGGTCACCACCTTTTCGGTGCCGGTCCACATCTGGCAGAATTGGTCGATATCCTCCGGGTCCAGCCCGGTGACCGAGACGTCATCGGTTCGCGCGCTGTCCAGCGCCGCCTGAAAGCCGGTAGTATGAGTCAGGAAGTCCATATCCATCAGCCCAAGGGCGTCGATCCGGGTCAGCAGGTGGTTGAACAGCGCCACGTCGCTGCCCGCCGCCAGTGGCAGATGCAAATCGGCGCTGTCACACGATGCCGTGCGGCGCGGGTCGATCACCACGATCTTGGTGCCGCGCGCCTGCCGTGCCGCCATCAGGCGCTGATACAGAACCGGGTGACACCAGGCCAAATTGGACCCAACCAGCACCACCAGATCGGCCTCGTCGATATCCTCATAGGTGCCGGGGACGGTGTCTGTGCCGAAGGCGCGTTTGTGCCCCGCGACGGTTGAGGCCATGCAGAGCCGCGAATTGGTGTCGATATTGGCCGAGCCGATGAAGCCTTTCATCAGCTTGTTGGCGACATAGTAATCCTCGGTCAGCAACTGGCCCGAGACATAGAAGGCCACCGAATCCGGCCCGTGTTCCGCGATGGTATCGCGAAACCGGTCGGCGACCAGCTGCAGCGCATCGTCCCAGTCGTTTTCGACACCCGAGATGCGCGGGGCCAGCAGGCGGTGCGACAGGCCGATGGTTTCGGCCAGTGCGGAACCCTTTGAGCAGAGTCGCCCCTGATTGGCCGGATGGTCCGGGTCGCCGGTGACTGTCAGGCCTCCGGCACCGTCCGGCTGCAGCAGAACACCGCAGCCGACCCCGCAATAGGGGCAGGTCGAGCGCTTGGCGCAGGCGGTCAGGTCCTTCACGCGGCGCTCCTTTGCCCCAGCGAAGTGCTGTCGAGCAGGATGCGGTCCCCGTCCAGCTGCACCGGATAGGTGGCAATCTGCCCCTCATCCGCGCCTTGGGCCTGACCGGAGTTCAGGTCGAACACCCAATTGTGCAGCGGGCAGGTGACGGACTGGCCGTGCACGATGCCTTCGGACAGCGGCCCGCCCTTGTGCGGGCAGCGGTCCGAGGCGGCAAAGACCTCATTCTCGGCGGTGCGGAACAGGGCGATACAGCCGACAGGGGTTTTCACCACGCGCGCGCCGCGCAGGGGGATGTCGTCGATATGTCCGATGTCGATCCAGCTCATTCTGCGGCCTCCAGTGTCAGATCGGCCAAGGGCGCATAGCGCGGGGCCTCTTTGGCCTGCTCGGCCCATGGGTCTTTGCGGTAGATCGATTGGCTGAGCTCGAACCGTTCAACCAGCGCGCGGCGGTTGTCGAGGTCGTCCACCACGGTTTCTTTGATCCAGTCGAGGCCCACCTTCGCCATCCATTTATACAGACGGTCCAGATACTTGCCGCCTTCGCGATAGGCTTGGGTGACGGCCAACACGACCTCGATGGCTTCGTCCTCGGTCGGGACCTGCACCAGCAGTTCGGTTTCCTTGACGTCCATGCCCGCCGCGCCGCCGATGCTGATCTGGTAACCGCTATCGACGCAGACAACGCCGATATCTTTGCAGGTCGCCTCGGCACAGTTGCGCGGGCAGCCCGAGACCGCGAGCTTCAACTTGTGCGGAGTCCATGACCCCCACAGGATTTTCTCCAGCTTCACGCCAAGGCCCGTGCTGTCCTGCGTGCCGAACCGGCAGTGATCGGTGCCGACACAGGTTTTCACCGTGCGCAGGCCCTTGGAATAGGCGTGACCCGAGACCAGCCCGGCCTTGTTCAGATCAGACCAGATGTAAGGCAGGTCCGCGCCTTTCACCCCCAGCAGGTCGATACGCTGCCCGCCGGTGACTTTGACCGTGGGCACGTCGTATTTCTCGGCCGCGTCAGCAATGGCGCGCAGTTCGGTCGGGTTGGTGATGCCGCCCCACATGCGGGGCACAACGCTGAACGTGCCGTCCTTCTGGATGTTGGCGTGTTTGCGCTCGTTGACGAACCGGCTTTGCGGGTCGTCCTGATACTCCACCGGCCAGTCGGCCAGCAGGTAGAAATTCACCGCCGGGCGGCAGACATGACAGCCGTTGAGGGTTTTCCAACCCAGCTCCTGCCAGACGGCCTCCTGACTTTTCAGCTCCTGCGATTTGATCAGACGGCGGACGTCTTCATGGGTCAAGTCGCAGCAGCCACAGATGGGCTGCGCGGTGGGCATCTGGAAATCATCGCCCAGCGTGACCTGTAACAGTTGCTCGACCAGGCCAGTGCATGTCCCGCAGGACGCGCTGGCCTTTGTGGTTGCGCGGATCGCGCCCAGATCGGTCGCTCCACCTTCGATAGCAGAGGTAATGTCGGATTTGCACACGCCGTTGCAGCCACAGATTTCCGCCTCAGGCGGCAATGCTGCAACGGCTGAGAGAGGGTCCGCAGAGCCGCCCCCCTGATAGGCCGGGCCGAAGATCAGCGTCTCGCGCATTTCGGAGATGTCCTCGCCGTCGCGGATCAGGCCGAAGAACCAGTTGCTGTCGCCAGTGTCGCCATACATGACCGCGCCGACCAGCTTGTCACCTTCCAGAACCAGCCGTTTGTAGACGCCACGGGCCGGGTCGCGAAAGACGATGTCTTCGCGAGTGTCGCCCTCGGCAAAGTCGCCTGCACTGAACAGATCACAGCCGGTGACCTTCAGCTTGGTGGAAAGCGAGCGTTGCTTGAACGCGGCCTCCTCGCCCAGCAGGGTCTGCGCCAGCACCTTGGCTTGGTCGTAAAGCGGAGCGACAAGGCCGAACACTTCGCCCTGATGTTCGACACATTCCCCAACGGCAAAGATATCGGCATCCGAGGTAAGCATCTGATCGTCGACATGGATGCCGCGCCCGACGGCAAGGCCCGTCTCCTGCGCCAGTCCGGTGTTGGGTCGGATGCCCACCGCCATCACCAGCAAGTCGCAGGGCAGTTCCGTGCCATCGTCCAGCAGCAACGCGCGGGCCTTGCCATTCTCGCCCGCGATTTCACTCGATTTGGCGTTGAGCAGAACGGTGATGCCCTTCTCTTCCAGCGATTTCTTCAGCAGGTAGCCTGCGGCAGGGTCCAGCTGACGCTCCATCAGGTGGCCCATGATATGCACCACGGTCACATCGGCACCGCGCGCGGCCATGCCTGCTGCGGCCTCAAGGCCCAACAAGCCGCCGCCGATCACGACGACCTTGTTGCCCGCGCCCATCTCCATCATCTGCTGCGTGTCTTCCAGATCGCGATAGGCGATGACACCGTCCAGATCATGTCCCGGCATCGGGATCATGAAGGGATTGGAACCGGTGCCGAAAATCAGCTTGTCATAAGGAACGTGGCCGTTTTCGCCTTCGATCACTTTCAGGTCGCGGTCAATCTTGACCACCTTCTCGCCGAACCGGCAGGTGATGCCACGGTCGGCGTACCACGCGTCGTTATGGGTCACGATCTCTTCATAGGTCTGATCGCCGGCCAGAACCGGGCTGAGCATGATGCGGTTGTAGTTCCCGCGCGGCTCAGCATTGAACAGGGTAATGTCAAATGCATCTGGGGCGGCATCGGTCAGGTGTTCCAGCACCCGACCCGAGGCCATGCCTGCTCCGATGACCACTAGTTTCTGTTTCATGTCATTCACTCCGCGGCAATGGCTTTGGGGGAAGGGGTTTTCGGCTTGGGCTTTGCGCCGTGCTCGTATTCCTCGAGGAAATCCAACACCTCTTGCCGGTATTCGTAGTAATCGGGATGGGCCAGCAGCGCCTTGCGGGTGCGCGGGCGCGGCAGGTCGACATTGGTGATCTTGCCGATCGTGGCCTGCGGGCCGTTGGTCATCATCACCACGCGGTCGGCCAGCAGGATCGCTTCGTCGACATCATGGGTGACGCAGATCGTGGTCACCTTGGTCCGCGACCAGACCTCCATCAGAACCTCTTGCAGTTCCCACCGGGTGAGGCTGTCGAGCATCCCGAAGGGCTCATCCAGCAGCAGAAGTTTCGGACTGAGCGCAAAGGCGCGGGCGATGCCGACGCGCTGGCGCATGCCGTTCGACAGGTCTGCGGCGGATTTGTCCATCGCATCGGCCAGACCGACCCGTTCGAGGTAATATTCCACCACATCCTGTCGCTCGGCCTGGCTGGCGCGCGGGTAAACGCGGTCGACACCGACCGAGACGTTTTCCTTGGCGGTCAGCCACGGAAACAGCGAGGGCGATTGGAACACCACGGCGCGTTCAGGATCAGCGCCTTCGACATGGCGACCGTCCAGCTTGATCGCGCCTTTCGAGATGTCGTTCAGACCGGCGGCCATGGTCAGCACCGTGGACTTGCCGCAGCCCGAATGTCCGATCAGCGAGATAAACTCACCCCGGTTGAGCTTGAGATTGAAATCCTCGACCACAGTCAGCGGGCCTTTGGGCGTCGGGTAGACCTTGTGCAACTGGCTGAAGTCCAGATAACGCTCGTCGATCAGACCCGTCTGCGCCTCTTTCACCGCTGCAGGCACACCGTGTATTGGGGTGACGTCGGGCAGAGTCTTGGTGCCTTCGACTTTGGCCTCGATGCCCACATCCATCAGGTATTTGGTGACCTCACCACGCAGCGCCTTGAACGTCTCATCATGGTTCATGGCGGACCGATCGCGAGGGCGGGGGATCGAGACCTTGAATTCGGTCCCCAGCGTGCCATCGGGATTCAGCGGAATGATGCGGTCAGCAAGCAGGATCGCCTCGTCCACGTCGTTGGTGATCAGGACACAGGTCTTGCGGTTCTCTTCCCAGATCTTTTCGATCTCTTCCGCCAGGTTGCCGCGGGTCAGCGCGTCCAGCGCCGACAAGGGTTCATCCAGTAGCAGAACTTCGGGGTCCATCGCCAGGGCGCGGGCCACGTTCACCCGCTGCCGCATCCCGCCCGACAGTTCAGCGGGGCGACGGGTGGCGGCGTGGCTCAGGCCGACCATGCGGATGTAATGAGCAACCTTTTCCTCTTTCTCGGCCTTGGGCATTTTCGGAAAGACCGCATCGACGGCCAGACGCACATTGCCCGTCACCGTCAACCACGGCATCAGCGAGTAGTTCTGGAAGATCACCCCCCGTTCCGGCGCGGGGCCGGTGATGGCTTTGTCACGGAAGGTGACGCTGCCCTTGGTGGGGAACTCGATCCCCGCCATCAGATTGATCAGCGTGGTTTTGCCGGTGCCGGAAAAGCCCAGAAGAACCACAAACTCACCTTCTTTGACCGAAAGGTTGATGTCTTTCAGCACAGCCGTCGCGGCGGTGCCGGTGCCGAAGGATTTGCTGACGTTCTTGAATTCCATCACAGCCATGTCGATCACCGGTTGTTTGAGAAGGTGAACAGCGACTGCAGTGCATACATCACGCGATCCAGCAGGAAGCCGATGATGCCGATGGTGAAGACAGCCACCATGATCTTGGCCAGCGAGCTGGAGGAGCCGTTCTGGAACTCATCCCAGACGAATTTGCCCAGACCAGGGTTCTGCGCCAACATTTCAGCCGCGATCAGGACCATCCAGCCGACACCCAGCGACAGGCGCAGACCGGTGAAAATCAGCGGCAGGGCCGAGGGCAGCACCAGCTTTGTGATCTTGGTGTAGGTGTTCATTTTCAGAACTTTGGAGACGTTCACCAGATCCTTGTCGATTGACGCCACACCCAGCGAGGTGTTGATCAGCGTCGGCCACAGCGAACACAGCGTCACGGTGATGGCCGAGATCAGGAAGGACTTGGCGAACCAGCCGTCATTTGTGACGTAAACGGCCGAGACGATCATCGTCACAATCGGCAACCAGGCCAGTGGTGAGACCGGTTTGAAAATCTGGATCAGCGGGTTCAGTGCGGCATTTGCGGTGGGCGAAAGGCCCGCAGCGATGCCCAGCGGTACGGCGACGATGGTGGCGATCAGAAAGCCGAAGAACACCGTTTTGATTGAGGTCCAGATCTGGTTGTAATAGCTCGGCGCGCCGGTATAGGCGACCTCTTTTACTTTTTCGGGCTGGCCTGCGTCGATGAACTTCTGGTTCCGCTTTTCGACCATCGCCTCGAACTTGGCTTTCTTGGCGGCTTTGGCCTGTGCGTCCTGATGCAGGCTGACGGCCTCGGACCAGACCTGTGCCGGGCCGGGGACGGCGCCCAGCGAGGTCTGCACCTTGGGCGCCAGCGTGCCCCACAGCAACAAAAAGGCGCAGATGGCCAGCAGCGGCACGGCCAGCAGGCGCCAGATTTCACCCACCTGGGCGCGGGGGTTATCTCCTGCGGCGGCTTTCAGAACAGGGGTAATCCAGGACAGGCCCAGAACCTGAAACCATTTGTCGGCAGAGTTGATCCGGGTGAACAGGCGGGCCTTGCGAGCCTCGCGTTCAGCCTCATTCGATAGCGTATCGTGGTCGATGGCGGTCATCTTGTGGTCTCCTGGCCCGGATCCAAGCCCGGGCGGGGTGGGATTTTGTTGACATGGGAGAACCCGGCCACATGGGCCGGGGAGGGGGCCTTAGCCCTGAACTTCGGAGCCGATGACGACCTGCTCGCCTTTCAGGCCAATCGGCAGGCTTTGCAGATAGGCGTTGGGCTGACGGGCGTCATAAGGGATGCCGTCGATGATATCCTCGGCGGGCGTTGGGGCTTTGTAGCCGTCGCTGTCCCACGGGAAGTCGGCCTCATTCGCCAGACCTTCGTCCACCAGCATACGGGCGGCGTCCAGATAGATGTCAGGGCGATAGACCGACTTGGCGACTTCGTCATACCACGCGTCTGTCTGCGGCTCGGCGATCTGGCCCCAGCGGCGCATCTGAGTCAGGTACCAGATGGCGTCCGAATAGAACGGGTATGTCGCGTTATAGCGGAAGAACACGTTGAAATCGGGCACGTCGCGCTTGTCGCCTTTTTCGTATTCGAACGTCCCGGTCATCGAGTTCGCGATCACGTCGTAATCGGCGCCCACATATTCCGGCTGGCTCAGCATCTCGACCGCGGCGGGGCGGTTGGCGTTGTCATTCTCGTCCAGCCAGATCGCGGCGCGGATCAGGGCCTTGGTGACCGCGCGGGCTGTGTTCGGGTATTCCTCGGCGAACTCGGCGGTGATGCCGAAGACCTTTTCCGGGTTGTTCTTCCACAGCTCATAATCGGTGATGACGGGCACGCCGATTCCTTTGAACACGGCCTGCTGGTTCCACGGCTCACCCACGCAATAGCCGTAGATAGTGCCGGCCTCGAGCGTCGCGGGCATTTGCGGCGGTGGGGTTACCGACAGGAACACATCCGCGCCGATCTGACCGGTCACGTCTTCGGGGCTGTAATAGCCGGGATTCAGGCCACCGGCAGCCAGCCAGTAACGCAGTTCGTAATTGTGGGTCGAGACCGGGAAGACCATCCCCATGTTGAACGGCTTGCCTTCGGATTTGTACTTTTCAACCACCGGGGCCAGCGCCTCGGCTGAGATCGGGTGCTGCGGGCGACCGTCATCCATCACCGGGATATTCGGCTTCATCTCTTCCCAGATCTCGTTCGACACGGTTATGCCATTGCCGTTCAGGTCCATCGAGAAGGGGGTGACGATGTGCGCCTCGGTGCCATAACCAATTGTCGCGGCCAGAGGCTGACCGGCCAGCATATGAGCGCCGTCCAACTGCCCGTCGATCACGCCATCCAGCAGAACCTTCCAGTTGGCCTGAGCTTCCAGCGTGACGAACAGGCCTTCGTCCAGGAAGTAGCCATTCTCATAAGCCACGGCCAACGGGGCCATGTCGGTCAGTTTGATAAAGCCGAAAGTCAGTTCATCTTTTTCCAGTTCCAGCGTCTCGGCCATTGCCGGGCTGGTCAGGGCGGTTGTGGCGACAAGGCCTGCAAGGAATTTCTTCATGTGGGTCTGTCCCTTTTTTGGTTCCGGACGATCCGGAAAGGTGAAAAACAAAAAGCCGCTGCACGCTCTGACCGGGAGGAGGAGGCCAGAGAGTGAGCGGCTTTGCTCAGTCGGTCCCAAACTTTGGGATTAATTCTATCGACACACGCCATTGCGTGCCGTTGAAGTCAGATTCGAAGAAGTTTGGTCAGCGTTCAAGCGTTTTTGCTGCGATGCGGCATGATTTTCTGCAATTGCGCTGTATACAGCAGGGTGGTGCCTAATTTTTAGGCGTCAATTATCTTGGGGGTCAAAAATGCGCCCATCCAGAAATGCATCCCGTTTCAGCGACAACTGCCCATTATGTGAGGCAACCGGGGTGGTTTCCCGAATCGCGCCTTCGAGTTTTTCCGACGCGCCGGGTAGGTCGGCACCCAGCCCGGCCATCTGGTCGCGATAGATATCACTGCGGAATACGCTGCCTGCCTGCGCCAGCGCCATGTGCGGGTCCAGATTATACCGCTCAGCCAGCCGATGGGCGATCCATTTGGCCTGGCTGCGCCAAGGAAAGTTCGCGGCGCCGTCATGGAATTCGAGGAATCCCGGCACCTGACGCTGTTCAGCCTGACCTGAGATGGTAAACCGACCCGACAGAGCGCGGTCGATCAGTTCCGAAGGCAGGTCCAGATAGGTTTTGCGCGCCAGTATCTCGGCAGCAGCAGTTTGACTGCCGGGTTGGCCCAGCCAGCGCCCGGCGCGCCAGACGGCCCGCATCAGCTTGCCCAGCAGGTGCGGCTCGGTGTCGGCCCATTCAGTACGCACAGCGAGCACTTTTTCCGGCGCAAAGGCCCAAATCGCCTGGCCGGGCAACAGCAGCGCACCGGCCCCGGATTCCACCGCGACCGAGCCCCAAGGCTCACCCACGCAGAACGCGTCCACGTCGCCCTCGGCCAGTGCCTGAGCCATTAGTGGGGGCGGGATCGTACGTACTTCGATGCCGATACGCGAGAGGTCAGTGGCCTCAAGCCAGCACTGCAACAGCTCCATATGCAGGGAAAACGGGAAGGGGACGCCAAACACCAGCGGCCGGTCGGCAACGGCGGTTAGCGCTTTGGCGGCCAGAAACGGATCGCGGAAGTCGAACTCGTAGCCGGTCTCCCGCAGGCGGGTTTCCAGCGCATGACAGATGCCGATCACGTCGCCATTCACCGATAGTACGGAAACGGCAGACAAGGGTTGTGTGACACCGCCCAGCCCCAAAGCCATCGCCACCGGCACCGGGGCCAACAGGTGCGCGGCGTCCACACGCCCAAAGGCCAGCATGTCGCGCACAGATGACCAAGAGGGCGCAGCGATCAGGTCCAATTCAACCCCTTCGGCGCGGGCCAAGCCCATCTCATGCGCCACGATCAAAGGGGCGGCATCGACCAAAGGCACATAGGCGACAGGCAGAGTGACTGCGTTCATGATAGCAACCCCGAGGCCGTCACCAGCGCCTCGGCCACATCGGCGACGCGGCGGCCCTGATCCATGGCGGCCTTGCGCAGCAGGGCATAGGCCTCTTCTTCCTCGACACCGCGCGCCTTCATCAGCAGGCCCTTGGCGCGATCGATCACCTTGCGTTCCTCGAGTGCCCGCTTAGTCTCGGCCAGTTCCCGGCGCATTTGGCGGACGATCTGGAACCGGGCAATGGCGGCATCCAGCACCGGTTTCAGCCGGTCGGGCTGCATGCCATCGACAACATAAGCCGAAAGACCTGCCTCAATAGCGGTAGAGGCCAAATCCCCCGCCGCGCCCGAGACGAACATCGCAACCGGGCGCTCCAACGGACCCGAGGCCAGCGTCAGTTCCTCCAGCATGTCGCGGGTCGGGTTATCGATATCGATCAGCACCACGTCCGGCTCCAGCGCGGCGATCTTGCGGGCGAGGCTTGAGGCATTGCCGATCACATGGACATCGTAGGACCCTGACGCTTTCAAAGCGTCAACGATGGCGATCGCGCGCTCTCGGTTTTCTTCAACTACGACAATGGTCAGGGTGTCAGGCATGGCACCTTTTCACCGCCTCATTTTCCAAGCTCAAGAGATTGGGCCTTAATCTATCCGGGTTCGAAGGGTTGTGCTTAAAAAATAGTCAAACGCGATGTGTAAGGTGTCAGGAATCCGTGAATCTTTCGCCTATCGGAAACTTGTGACCGCGAATGGTGCGGCTTGAGATGTCGTTTTTCGGAATCAAAGCGTCTTTTCTGCTTGCTGATGCTGCAAGCGCACCATAGCTCTGTCCGTGGGACACCCCTCCCCAACGAGGGGCGTGTATCTGGAAGGGTAATACACATGACTATCAAACAACCGGCGACGCGGCCGGCGAACCCGCGTTTTTCCTCGGGCCCCTGCGCCAAACCCCCCACATTTGATTTGAGCAAACTGGCCGATGCTGCGCTGGGCCGGTCGCACCGCGCCGCCGTTGGCAAGGACAAGCTGAAAGCGGCCATCGAAGGCACGCGGGAAGTGCTGGGCATTCCTGCGGACTACAAGATCGGCATCGTTCCCGCCTCGGATACAGGCGCGGTCGAAATGGCGTTATGGTCGCTGCTGGGTGAGCGCAAGGTGGAGATGCTGGCCTGGGAAAGCTTTGGCTCGGGCTGGGTCACCGACGTGGTTAAGCAGTTGAAGATCGATGCCGAGGTGAAAACGGCGGATTATGGTCAGATCGTTGATCTGGCATCCGTCGACTTCGCCAATGACGTTGTATTCACATGGAACGGCACCACCTCAGGCGTGCGGGTTCCCAATGGCGACTGGATCGCCGATGATCGTCAGGGTCTGACGATCTGTGACGCAACAAGCGCCGCTTTTGCGATGGACCTGCCCTGGGACAAGCTGGACGTGACCACCTTCAGCTGGCAGAAAGTGCTGGGCGGTGAGGCCGCGCACGGGATGCTGATCCTTTCCCCCCGCGCTGTGGAACGGCTGGAAAGCTACACCCCCGCATGGCCACTGCCGAAGATTTTCCGCCTGACCAAAGGCGGCAAGCTGATCGATGGCATCTTTACCGGCGCCACCATCAACACGCCCTCGATGCTGGCGGTTGAGGACTACCTGTTCGCGCTGAACTGGGCACGCTCGGTTGGCGGGTTGCAAGGGCTGATCGCCCGCGCAGACGCTAATGCTGGCGCGGTGCACGCTTTTTGCGCGCAGAATGACTGGATTGCCAATCTGGCTGACGATGCAGCGACGCAATCGAATACCTCGGTTTGCCTGAAGTTCACCGATGCGCGCATTCAGGATGGTGCCGCTTTCGCCAAAGCGGTGGCCAAACGGTTGGAGGCCGAAAATATCGCGCTGGATATCGGTGCCTACCGGGACGCGCCCGCGGGCTTGCGCATCTGGTGCGGTGGTACGGTCGAAACCTCGGATATCGAGGCGATGCTGCCGTGGCTGGCCTGGGCCTTTGAGGCCGAGATCGCGGCGCAAACCGAAGCCGCCTAAGCGTTTCCAAATATCACCGGGCCGCAACAGGCCCGGAACTCCCTCAAAATTCAAGGACCAGAGATATGGCTCCCAAAGTACTCGTTTCTGACAAACTCAGCGAAACTGCCGTTCAGATTTTCCGCGACCGTGGCATCGACGTGGATTTCATGCCCGATCTGGGCAAGGACAAAGACAAGCTGGCCGAGGTGATCGGCCAATATGACGGTCTTGCCATCCGCTCGGCCACCAAGGTCACGCCGACCCTTCTGGAAAAGGCGGACAACCTGAAAGTCATCGGCCGTGCCGGGATCGGCACTGACAATGTCGACAAGGACGCGGCTTCGAAAAAGGGTGTGATCGTGATGAACACACCCTTTGGCAACATGATCACCACCGCCGAGCATGCGATTGCGATGATGTTCGCCGTGGCGCGGCAGATCCCCGAGGCCAGCACCTCGACCCACGCAGGCAAGTGGGAAAAGTCCAAGTTCATGGGGATTGAGCTGACCAACAAGACCCTTGGCGTCATCGGCGCAGGCAACATCGGCGGCATCGTCTGTGAACGAGCCTTGGGTCTGAAGATGAAGGTCGTCGCTTATGATCCCTATCTGGGCGAAGAGAAAGCCGCCAAGATGGGCGTTGAAAAGGTTGAGCTGGATGAGCTTCTGGCGCGCGCCGATTTCATCACCCTGCACGTGCCGCTGACCGATCAGACACGCAACATCCTGAGCCGTGAGAACCTGGCCAAGACCAAGCCCGGCGTGCGCATCATCAACTGCGCCCGTGGAGGGCTGGTTGATGAAGGAGCACTGGCCGAGATGCTGACAACCGGTCACGTTGCCGGGGCCGCCTTTGACGTGTTCAGCGAGGAACCTGCCAAAGAGAACGCGCTGTTCAATCTGCCCAACGTGGTTTGCACCCCGCATCTGGGCGCGGCCACGACTGAGGCTCAGGAAAACGTGGCGCTGCAGGTGGCCGAGCAGATCTCGAACTATCTGTTGACCGGTGCTGTCGAGAATGCGCTGAATATGCCCAGCGTCACCGCCGAAGAGGCCAAGGTCATGGGGCCGTGGATCAAACTGGCCAGCCATCTGGGCAGCTTTATTGGCCAGATGACGGATGAGCCGATCAAGGCGATCAACATCCTCTATGACGGTGTCGCGTCGGAAATGAACCTCGCCGCCCTGAACTGCTCGGTCGTTGCGGGGATCATGAAGAAGTTCAATCCCGAGGTGAACATGGTCTCGGCCCCGGTTGTCGCCAAAGAGCGTGGCATCCAGCTTTCGACCACCAATCAGGATAAGTCCGGTGCGTTCGAAGGCTACATCAAGGTGACTGTGGTAACTGAAAAGCGTGAACGCTCGATCGGGGGCACCGTGTTCAGCGATGGCAAACCGCGCTTTATCCAGATCAAAGGGATCAATATCGACGCCGAAGTTGGGGCGCACATGCTCTACACCACCAACGAAGACGTGCCGGGCATCATCGGAACGCTGGGTCAAACCATGGGCGCGCACAATGTCAACATCGCCAACTTCACCCTCGGTCGATCCGAAGCGGGTGGCGAGGCGATTGCACTGCTTTATGTCGACGAGCCGGTTCCGGCCGAGGCGCGTGCCAAACTGGCTGAAACGGGCTTGTTCACTCAGATCAAGCCGCTGGAATTCGATGTCGCCTGAGGCTTGGCGCTAAATCTGTGACCTATTCGATGCCCGCACCGACAAAAATGCGGGCATTGTCTTTTTTCAGAGGCTCGGCTGGGGCACAAGCAAGCCATTCTTATTGCTTGAGGGTGATTGATGACGAACCCAATCTATGCCGTCGGCGATGTACACGGGCAGCTTGAAATGCTGGTGAATGCTTTGTGGCTGATCGAACGGGATGGCGGCCCTGATGCACGGGTTGTGTTCCTTGGGGACTATGTTGACCGGGGGCCGGACAGTCGCGGTGTTCTGGATTTGCTGATCGAAGGGCAACGCGACGGTCGAAACTGGGTCATGGTCAAGGGTAACCACGACCGGATGATGGCTCGGTTCGTGCAGGAGTGCGAGATTGCGGACAAAAGCCTGCCGATCACGCTGAACTGGCTGGATCCGCGGCTGGGCGGTCGGGAAACGCTGGCCTCCTATGGTGCCGCGGTCACGGACAATGACCGCATCTATCAGGTGCACGAGCGGGCCTGCGCGGCGGTTCCGCCTGCACATATCGACTTTATCAACGCGTTGCCAACGTACCATCTGGAGGACGAGTTGTTATTCGTCCACGCAGGCATTCGCCCCGGCCTTTCGTTGGCGCAGCAATCAGAGGATGATCTGGTTTGGATACGGCACGAGTTTCTGCGAGATTCCAGCCAGTACCCTTGGCTGATCGTGCATGGACACACGCCGGTCGAGCGGGCTGAGCACTGCGGCAACCGGGTCAATCTGGATGCGGGCGCGGGTTACGGTCACCCCTTGGCTACCGCCGTATTCGAGGACCGCGATTGTTGGTTGCTGACAGATGCCGGACGGGTGCCGCTGACCCCTAATCCTCGGTGAACAGATCCCTATAAGTCTCACGCAGGGCGTTTTTCTGGACTTTGCCCATCGTGTTTCGAGGCAGTTCTTCCAACACGATCAGCTTGCGCGGATGTTTGAACCGGGCAAGCGCACCTTGAACATTGGTCAGAATCGCCTCCAGATTCGGTGTCTGACCGGGCTCGGCGACCAGAATGCCCAGCACGGTTTCGCCGAAATCGGGGTGCGGAACACCGATCACGGCGCTTTCCAAAACGCCGGGCTGATCATCCAGCATCAGTTCGACCTCTTTGGGGTAAATGTTGTAGCCGCCCGATATGATCAGGTCTTTGCCACGCCCGACGATGTGGACATAACCGTCCTCATCTACGCGCCCCAGATCGCCGGTGATGAAAAAACCATCCTCGCGCAATTCGGCGGCGGTTTTCTCGGGCATTTGCCAGTAGCCGCTGAACACATTCGGGCCGCGTACCTCGATCATGCCGATTTCGCCTTGTGGCAGCAGCGCACCGGTTTCAGGATCGGTCACCTTCAACTCGACCTCTGGAAGAGGGAAGCCGACGGTTCCCGCGCGACGTTCGCCGTCATAAGGGTTCGAGGTGTTCATGTTGGTTTCGGTCATACCGTAGCGTTCGAGGATGCGGTGTCCCGTGCGCTCCTGAAATCGTTCATGGGTTTCCGCCAACAAAGGGGCCGACCCCGAGATGAACACCCGCATATGTCTCGCTAGGTCATTGGTGAAACGCCCATCGCTCAGCAGTCGGGTGTAGAAGGTCGGCACTCCCATCATTGAGGTCGCTTGCGGCATAAGGCGCAGCATGTCCTCAAGATCGAATTTCGGCAGGAAGATCATCGAACCGCCCGAAGCCAGCACCACATTCGTCGCTACGAACAGCCCGTGGGTGTGAAAGATCGGCAGCGCGTGCAGCAGCACGTCATCGCGTGTGAACCGCCATTCCTTCACCAGCATCTCGGCGTTTGATAGCAGGTTGGCCTGGGTCAGCATCGCGCCCTTCGATCGCCCCGTGGTGCCAGAGGTATAGAGGAAGGCGGCCAGATCATCCTCGGTTCGCTTCACCGGTTCAAACGCGGGCAACATCCCCATCGCCCGCCGCGTCAGACTGCCCGAGCCATCGGCGTTCAGCGTCTCTAACCGGGCGCTTTGGGCGGCGGCGATTGGGGCCAACCCTTCGGCTTTTGCATCGTCGCACACGACCAGCTTCGCGCCGCTGTTCTCAATGAAGTATTGCAGTTCGGCTGTGGTGTAGCCCGTGTTCAGTGGCAAAAAGATCAACCCGGTCTGCACGCAGGCGGCATAGAGCGCCAGTGCCTCAGGAGACTTTTCGACCTGCACGGCCACCCGCTCGCCGGGTTCCAGTTCGAATCCGGTCAAGGCGTTGGCAAATTGGGCGGCCAGATCCAGAAAGGCGGCATGGGTCAGGGTCTGACCATCGGGCAAATGCAAGAAAGGCGTGTCCTTGCCCGCGTGAATGCCAAACAGTCGGTCATAAAGCGGGTTGCCCATATCGTCCTTCCTCTGCGCCTGCTCAATCGGGATTGAATCTGTATCGGATTGTGCAGGTGGTAAAGCAGAAAGGGGGAAGTTATCAGAATTGCGTGGTCATGCGGTACCCGGCTGCGAAGAACATCTTGGCAAAGGTCACCGGTTGTCCCTGAAGCCAAGTGATCCGCTCTCCGGTAAAGACCGGTTCGCCTTCCGGTACGTCCAGAAACGCGGCGACCGTTGCGTCGGCGCGGCTGGCCAGAAAACTCAGTTCAACATTGGTGAAGGGCACGGTTTGGATTAGCCATTCATTCGGTCCGATGTCCGAAAAATCCGCCTGCCCTACCTGCGGTACCGAGGCGGTGACAATCCAACGATCTTCATATTGAAACGGAGTGTTGCCATTGAAATGCATGCAACGCACATGCATTACGCTTTGCCCCGGCGCCAAGGCCAGACGGGCGCTCAGCCATTCAGGTGCAGTCTCGGATACAGAAGATACCAGCGCATAGCGGTAAGTACCGCCCATTGCTTCGACCTCATCTCGGACCATGGGGATGGTGAAGCGGGCCTGACGTTGCGGCGCGCTCAGCACGCGGGTTCCCGCCTTGCGGCGACGCTCCAGATACCCCTCATCCGCCAGCTCGCGCAGGGCTCGGTTCACTGTGGTCCGGGTGCAGGAGAACTCAACGGCAAGCTCCTGTTCGTTGGGCAGCAGAGAGTCAGGTTGCAATTCGCCTGACCGAATGCGCGCCAGAACGGTTTGCTTGATGTCTTTGTAACTGGTGGTGTCGCTGGATTGGGGCATGCTGCGCGTACCTTTAGACCGAGGCCAACAGGCCCGCAATCGCGGATCTATAGGCGGGTATAATCTGGTCGCGCGCGACGTGGCGGCCCTGTTTCACCATATGGCGCCCGGCAGACCACAGATCGGTGACAAGACCATCGGGGGCAGCAAAGCACAGCCCGTCGAGCAGTTGATCGTCCGTCAGAGCGCAGAGCGTTGGGTGGTCTCGGTCGATGGCGACCAGATCAGCCAGTTTACCGACGGCGATCTCGCCCGCGTCACGGCCAAGAGCCTGCGCTCCACCCAGCGCTGCGCCGGTGTAAATTGCATGACCGACAGAGCCTTCACCCTTGACCAGAACTGCACGCTGATGGTCGCGCATGCGTTGGGAGTATTCCAGGGTTCTGAGTTCCTCTGACAACGAAATCCTAATATTAGAGTCTGATCCAACCCCAAATCGTCCATTTTCAGCAATGTAGGTGGCGCCATTGAAAATTCCGTCGCCCAGATTTGCCTCGGTGATCGGACATAGCCCAGCTACCGCCCCAGACCGGGCCAATGCGCGGGTTTCAGCGTCGGTCATATGCGTGGCGTGGATCAGGCACCACCTTGCGTCAACTTCGGCGTTGTCCAACAACCAGGCCACTGGGCGTTGTCCCAGCGCCGTTTGTACGTCGGCGACTTCCAGTAATTGTTCCGCAATGTGGATATGCACCGGGCCCTTAGGGGAGGCCTGTAGAACCTTGGACAGATCGGTAGGAGAGGTCGCGCGTAGGGAATGCGGCGCAATCCCCAAATTAGAGTCTATATCTGGCAAAGTAGCGCGGCATTCCTCTACCAATCTCAAGAATTGATCTACGTCGTTGCCAAACCTTAATTGCCCGCCCGACAGCTCTTCCTGCGCCACGCCGCCATATGTGTAGAGCACCGGCAGATGGGTCAGGCCGATTCCTGTCTGGTGTGCAGCGCTATAGATGCGCTGACTCAATTCCGACTGCTGATCATAGGGCGCGCCACCGGGTTGGTGGTGCACGTAATGGAACTCACCGACCGAGGCATAGCCAGCCTCCTGCATCTCCATGAAGACCAGAGCGGCGATGGCTTCGATCTGCTCAGGCGTCAGGAGGTCCAAAAAGCGATACATCAGATTGCGCCATGTCCAGAAGCTCTCGCGTCCAGCCATTCGGGTTTCGGTCATACCCGCCAAGGCCCGCTGAAAGGCGTGACTGTGGAGGTTCCCCAATGCAGGCAAAAGCACGTTCACCTGCGTGGCATCAGGTGTAGCCCTTGCTTGTGTCTGAATCTGGCTGATGCGTCCGTGAACGGTTTCGATCCGAACATCGTGAACCCACTCAGAGCCTAATAAGGCTTTTTTGGCGTGAATTGGCATCCTACTTCCATAATGTGTAGACTTTATTGTTTTTCACATATACGAAAAAATCAAACAAGAGGGGAGCCGAAAAGAATCGCCATGACCAACAAAACGGTCTTACTCAGCGCCGCTATGGCCACGATGGCCGATGGGGACACGCCATACGGGATGTGCCGGGATGCAGCGATCGCCGTAAAAGGGGCAGAGATTGTCTGGGTCGGGAAGCATCAGGATCTGCCATACGATTTTGCCGACTGGCCCGTCGAAGATTTTGGTGATCGTCTGATCACTCCGGGCCTCATCGATGCGCACACCCATGTGGTGTTCGGGGGCAATCGCGCAACAGAGTTCGAAATGCGTCTGAACGGAGCCTCCTACGAAGAGATTGCGCGAACTGGTGGAGGTATTCTGTCGACGGTAAATGCCACGCGATCAGCCAGCGAAGAGGCATTGCTTGCCGACGCGCTGACCCGAGTTGATGCTTTTATCGCCGAGGGCGTTTGCACCATCGAGGTCAAGTCTGGCTATGGTCTGGACACCGAGGCTGAGCTGAAGATGCTGCGCGTTGCGCGCCGGATTGGGAAGGTGCGCCCCGTACGAATTAAAACCACTTTTCTGGGCGCACATGCAGTACCGCCGGAATATGCCGGCCGGGCGGATGACTATATCCGCGAAGTCTGCACTCCAACCCTGCGCGCAGCCCATGACGAGGGTCTGGTGGACGCGGTCGATGGGTTTTGTGAGGGCATTGCCTTCACTCCTGCTCAGATCGCGCAGGTTTTCGACGTGGCGCAGGAACTGGGCTTGCCGATGAAGCTTCATGCCGAGCAATTGTCCAATCTGGGCGGCGCGCAACTGGCGGCCTACTATGGAGCGATGTCTGCTGATCACATCGAGTATCTGGATGCGGCAGGCGTTTTGTCCATGGCTAAGGCAGGCACAAGCGCGGTGTTGCTGCCCGGCGCTTTCTATACGTTGCGGGAAACGCAGGTGCCGCCCGTTGATCTGCTGCGCCAGCATCAAGTGCCGATGGTTCTGGCAACAGATTGCAATCCCGGATCCTCGCCGCTGTCATCGTTGTTGCTGACGATGAACATGGGGTGCACCTTGTTTCGCCTGACGCCCGAAGAGGCGCTGGCCGGGGTCACTTGCAACGCAGCGCGGGCCTTGGGGATCAGCGATGTGGGCACCATCGCGCCGGGGCAACGCGCCGACCTGGCGATCTGGGACGTCTCGCACCCTGCCGAGCTGTCTTATCGCGTCGGGTTCAACCCATTGCACAAACGTCTTTTCGGAGGGGACGAATGACGTCTCTGTCTTTGAAACCCGATCAGGTTCCTCTGTCGCAACTGGCCGAGATTTACTGGGACCAACCGGCGGTCACGCTGGACCCTGGCTGTCGGCCCGCGGTCGAGGCGGCAGCGCAGCGTATCCACGCGGCGGCCCAGGGCGCTGCTCCCGTCTATGGCGTCAATACCGGGTTCGGCAAACTGGCGAGCCACAAGATTGCGCCCGAGGACACTTCGACGCTGCAGCGCAATCTGATCCTCAGTCATTGTTGCGGTGTCGGGCCTGCCATTCCACGGCGTCTGACCCGGTTGATGATGACGCTGAAGCTGTTGTCCTTTGGCCGTGGCGCTTCGGGTGTTCGTTGGGAGCTGATCGAACTGCTGCAACAGATGTTGGCCCGCGGTGTCACCCCGGTAATCCCTGCGCAGGGGTCCGTCGGAGCGTCGGGGGATCTTGCTCCGCTGGCTCATATGACCGCCGTAATCATTGGTGCGGGTGAGGCCGAGGTGAACGGTGACATCCTGCCCGGAGATCAAGCGCTGAAATCAGTGGGATTAGAGCCTATTCAGCTGGGACCAAAGGAAGGGCTGGCCTTTATCAACGGAACTCAGTTTTCAACCGCGTTTGCGCTTGCCGGTCTGTTCGCAGCCTGGCGCGCGGCGCAAAGCGCGTTGGTGATCTCGGCCTTGTCGACCGACGCGATCATGGGGTCCACCGCGCCATTGCGGTCGGAAATACATACGTTGCGTGGTCATCGCGGCCAGACTGAAGCCGCCAGCGCCATGCGCGCGGTGCTGGCTGGATCAGAAATCCGGGAAAGCCATCGTGAGGGCGACACGCGCGTGCAGGATCCGTATTGCATTCGATGTCAGCCGCAGGTCACCGGCGCCGCGATGGATGTTATGCGTCAGGCTGCCGCCACGCTGGAAATCGAGGCCAACGCGGCCACCGACAATCCCTTGGTTCTGGAGGACGGGATTGTCTCGGGCGGGAACTTCCACGCCGAACCGGTGGGTTTTGCTGCTGACATGATCGCACTGGCGCTATCTGAGATCGGTGCGATCGCCCAACGCCGTATCGCTCTGATGGTGGACCCGGCACTGAGCTTTGATCTTCCGCCGTTCCTGACCCCTGATCCGGGGTTGAACTCTGGCCTGATGATTGCCGAAGTCACCACCGCCGCACTGATGAGCGAGAATAAGCACCTCGCCAACCCTTGCGTGACCGACAGTACGCCAACTTCGGCCAATCAGGAGGATCACGTTTCGATGGCTGCGCACGGCGCGCGACGCTTGGCGCGTATGGTTGAGAACCTGACATACATTTTGGGAGTGGAACTACTCTGCGCGGCGCAAGGGGTAGAGTTCCGTACACCACTGGCAACCAGTGGCCCTTTGCAGCAAGTCATTGGCCGGCTGCGTGCCGAGGTCCCAACCCTGGCCGAAGATCGCTATCTGGCACCAGAGCTGGAAACCGCGAAACAACTGGTGGCCGACGCAACGATCCTGCATGCCGTGGGCATGCCTTTGCCGGAGCTGGCGTGATGCAGGTGGTCAGCGTAAATCGTGGGGATGGTCCTATCGTGTTGGGGCAGCCCCACGGAGGAACGTTCGTTCCGGATGACATCGTGGATCGTCTCAATGACGCCGGTCGCGCGTTGGCGGATACGGATTGGCACATAAATAGGCTCTATGAGGGTCTTTTAGGCAATGCGACGGTGGTTCAGTCCCATATCCACCGCTATGTGATCGACGCCAATCGCGATCCCGAAGGCGTTTCGCTCTATCCGGGTCAGAACACTACGACACTGGTGCCGCTGACCGATTTTGACGGGCAAGCGATATGGGCAGACGGCCAAGCGCCGTCCGCGGACGAAATCGAGCATCGGCGTCTGACCTACCACGCGCCTTACCACGCCGCGCTTGCCGAGGAGGTTCAGCGCGTGCGTGATCGTCATGGAGTGGCGGTCCTGTTCGATTGCCATTCAATCCGCAGTCAAATTCCGTTTCTGTTCGAGGGGATTCTTCCCGATATGAACATCGGGACGGATGGCGGCGTAACTTGCGCGCCAGAAATAGAGTCTATTACGAATGAATTTTCCGCTTCCTCACCTTATAACACCGTTCTGAACGGTCGCTTTCGGGGCGGTTGGACCACCCGCCACTACGGCCGTCCAGCCGACGGGGTGCACGCCATTCAGATGGAGTTGGCGCAGTCCACCTATCTGACCGCCGAAGCCGCCCCGTGGAGCTATGACCCCGCAAAAGCCGACCGTCTGCGCCGCTGGCTGCGCGACATACTGGATGCCATCCAAGACACTGCATTGGAGCTTACGCCATGACCGATCCTCGCAAGAACACCCGTGATATCTACCCACCGACCGGCCCGGAGTTGAACGCCAAAAGCTGGGTGACCGAGGCTCCGCTGCGGATGCTGATGAATAACCTGCACCCCGATGTGGCCGAAAACCCGCATGAACTGGTGGTCTATGGCGGCATCGGTCGCGCGGCCCGGACATGGAAGGATTTCGACACTATTGTTGCTGGTTTGAAGGATCTTGAAGAGGATGAGACTCTGATCGTCCAGTCCGGCAAACCCGTGGCCATCATCCGCACGCACAAAGATGCGCCGCGCGTTTTGATCGCCAATTCGAACCTCGTGCCCCATTGGGCGACCTGGGATCATTTCAACGAGCTCGATAAGAAGGGCCTGATGATGTACGGCCAGATGACGGCTGGCTCATGGATCTATATCGGCACCCAAGGCATCGTTCAGGGCACCTATGAGACCTTTGCTGAGGCCGGACGTCAGCACTATGACGGCGATCTGACCGGCAAGTGGATTCTGACCGGGGGCTTGGGCGGCATGGGTGGCGCGCAGCCGCTGGCAGCCGTCTTTGCCGGGGCCTGTTGTCTGGCGGTCGAATGCAACCCAGACAGCATCGACTTTCGCTTGCGCACCAAATACCTCGACGAAAAAGCCGAAACGCTGGACGAAGCGCTGGAGATGATCGACCGCTGGACCAAGGCGGGCGAGGCGAAGTCGGTCGGCTTGCTGGGCAACGCGGCAGAGATTTTCCCCGAGATTTACCGTCGCATGGCTGACGGTGGCATGCGTCCCGATATCGTCACCGACCAAACCAGTGCGCATGATCCGATCAACGGCTATCTGCCGCTGGGCTGGACCATGGGAGAGTGGCGCGAAAAGCGCGAAACAGATCCTAAAGCAGTGGAAAAGGCCGCGCGTGCCTCGATGAAGCAGCACGTGGCCGCGATGGTTGATTTCTGGAGCGCGGATATACCGACGCTGGATTATGGCAACAACATCCGGCAGGTGGCGCAGGACGAGGGCTTGGAGAACGCCTTTGCCTTCCCCGGTTTTGTGCCTGCCTATATCCGCCCGCTATTCTGCAAAGGCATTGGCCCGTTCCGCTGGTGCGCCCTGTCAGGCGACCCGGAGGACATCTACAAAACCGACGCCAAAATGAAGGAGCTGTTCCCCGAGAACGAACACCTGCACCGCTGGCTCGACATGGCACAGGAACGGATCGCGTTTCAGGGACTGCCCGCGCGCATCTGCTGGATCGGGCTTGGGGACCGTCACCGCGCTGGGCTGGCCTTCAACGAAATGGTGGCCAATGGCGAGTTGAAAGCCCCGGTTGTGATCGGCCGCGACCATTTGGACTCGGGTTCAGTGGCAAGCCCCAACCGCGAGACCGAGGCGATGCTGGACGGCTCGGACGCGGTTTCCGACTGGCCATTGCTAAACGCGCTGATCAATACGGCAAGCGGCGCGACGTGGGTGTCATTGCATCATGGCGGCGGTGTCGGAATGGGCTTCAGTCAGCATGCGGGCGTCGTGATCTGTGCCGATGGCACCGAGGACGCCGCGCGGCGGTTGGAGCGGGTTCTGTGGAACGACCCGGCCTCGGGCGTGTGGCGGCATGCAGATGCGGGCTATGACATCGCCAAAGACTGTGCCCGCGTCCACGGGCTGCGGCTGCCGGGCATTCTGGGTTAGGTCAAACTGTCTCTGGCGAAAATGCTGCACCTGCGATATGCGCAGGTGAGCTTGCCGGAGATAGAAGATGTACTTTGCCACCCTGTTGACCAATCCCGACGCGCCGACGCTGGAACTGTCGCTGGTCGAGTCCTTGCGGAACGCATGGGGCGGGGGTGAGATTGTTTGGCTCAGCCCGGATGAGGCAGCAGAGTTTTCCCTGACCGAGATGCCGGGCAACCAGTGGGATGTCTGGGCGGACCTGCAGCAGATGGGCGTGGATCTGATTGTCCAGCAGGCCGAGGGGCGTCGCAAAAAGATGCTGCTGGCCGATATGGACAGCACCATGATTCAGCAGGAGTGCATTGACGAACTGGCGGATGAGGCCGGCGTTGGTGATCGCGTCAAGGATATCACTGCACGTGCGATGAATGGCGAGCTGGACTTCGAAGGCGCGCTGATCGAACGGGTGGGCTTGTTGAAAGACTTGGCCGAGGCGGTGATCGACAAGGTGCTAGAAGAGCGCATAACATTGATGCCCGGCGGACGTGAGCTGGTCGCGACCATGCGTATGAACGGTGGTTACGCTGCGCTGGTCTCGGGTGGTTTCACGGCATTTACCGCCAAGGTGGCGGATGAGCTGGGTTTTGACGAAAACCGCGCCAATACCCTGCTGGCTGAGAATGGCAAACTGACGGGCGATGTGCAGCGACCGATTTTGGGCAAGCAAGCCAAGGTGGACGCGTTGGAGCAGATCACCAAGCGGTTGGGCTTATCCGAGCAGGATGTGGTTGCCGTGGGCGACGGCGCCAATGATCTAGGCATGTTGGGCCGGGCCGGAACCGGTGTCGCGCTGCACGCCAAGCCGTCGGTCGCGGCGCAATGCGATATTCGAATCAACTTTGGGGATTTGACGGCACTGTTGTATCTGCAAGGATATGCGCGCACGGCCTTTGCTGACGTTTAATCGGAAGGGTCTTCCTTTTATTTAACAAAAATGTTAAACGGCGGTCATGAACACACTTCTGACCGCTTTTTCGGCATTGTCCGACGCCACCCGATTCTCGATCATCGAGCAGTTGATGCAGGACGGTGAACTGCCCGCCGGAGACCTGATCGAAGGACGTGGCATGTCCGGGGCCGCAATCTCGCGCCACCTCAAGGTGTTGCGCGAGGCCGGTCTGGTGCAACAACGGGTGCAGGGTAGCCAGCGGATGTATTCCATCCAGCCCGAGGGGCTGCGGGCGATTGCCGAATGGACCATTTCGAAACGGCAATTCTGGGAAACCAGCCTCGACCGTTTGAGCGATTTGATTGAAAGGGAGAATTCATGGCCGACCTGAAATTGGAACGTGAGTTCCCCACCTCGCCTGAAAACCTTTTTGCCTGGATCAGCGATGGCGCAAAGCTGTTGCAATGGTGGGGACCGGAAGGGATGCATGTGCCCGAACATGATCTGGATTTCTCACGCCTTGGGCCGTGGTATTCAGTCATGCAGAACGCCGAGGGGCAACGCTACAAAGTGTCCGGTCAGGTTACTCATGTCGATCCACCCAATTCGGTGGGGTTCACTTGGGGCTGGCATGACGATCAGGATCAGCGTGGCGCAGAGAGCCATGTGACGCTGACCGTCAGTGCAACGGAAACCGGCGCAAAGCTAATTCTGGATCATCGCGAACTGGCCGATGCCGAGGCCGCGGCAAACCACAACCAGGGCTGGACCTCGTCACTGCGCAAGCTGGAAGCTCAGTTTTAAGGATTTCATCAGGGAGGAAGAGAAATGCCTCAGTTTTTGTTTGTCTATCACGGCGGTCATACCCCGACCGATCCCGCCGAAATCGAAGCAACCATGGCCGCATGGGGCGCATGGTTTCAAAACATGGGTGACGCGCTGGATATCCCCGGCAACCCCGTTGGCCAATCCTACACGGTGAGTCACAGCGGCGTCGTCGACAATGGCGGTGCGAACCCGGCCTCGGGCTTTACTGTCATCAAGGCCGACAGCATCGACGCCGCGACCGATATGGCCAAGGGCTGCCCCATGGTCATCAACGGCTCGGGCTCAGTCGAGGTGGCCGAGGTGCATCCGATCGAGATGTAATGACCTCAGCCGGGGAACCTCGGCGAAGGTCTGATCACACCGCATTCCAACCCACGGCGGCTGTATTGAACAGCATTCATGAAGGTGCGGGTAGCCGGGTGTTCGGCCTCCAGCACACCCAAATGCACCAGAAGGGCAGCAATGGCGCATTCGCTTGCGCGGGTTGTACCGTCGGTGATCTTCAGTGCGATTCCCATGCGTTTTTCCGGAAGGATGGCGACATAGACGGCCTCGGCCCCGGTTTTGATCGCGGCGCGGCCATTCATGGCGCGCATCAGTTCGGTGCAGGCTTTGCTTTCACCGGCGACCAGTTCGGGATGCTTGATCATTGCGGCGGTCAGTTGAGCGGCCGCATCGCTGGCACGGTCCGACCGGCCAGCGGCCGAAGCAAACCACGCCATCGACCGCGCCAGCCCCACCAGCGTGGTGGCGAAATTCGGAGCCGAACAGCCGTCGATGCCGTAGGCCGGGCTGGTCTCACCGGTTGTTTCTTCCAATGCTGACAAACAGGCCTGCTGCACGGGGTGGTCGATTTCCAGGTATTCTGGCCCCGCCCCCATATGCTGCGTTACCGTCAGAAAACCGCAATGCTTTCCGGAACAGTTGTTGTGGATCTGGCAAGGCGTGTCATCGGCTAGAATAAGTCCGTCCCGCGCCGCCATGTCCTGAGGCTCCTGCGGGCCGCAGCGCAAATCATGCTCGGTCAGGCCGAGGTGGTCCAGCCAGGCCGTTACCCGATCCGTATGGATATGAGCGCCGATATGCGAAGCGCAGGCCAGCGCCAGATGCTCGCTGTTCAGACCGTATTTTGCCGCTGCTCCGGACGTGACCAGCGGCAAGCCTTGGATCATCTTGGCCGAGGATCGGGGGTAGATTACCGCATTCGGATCACCCCAGCTTTGCACGATCTGGCCGCTGTCGTCGCAGATCACCGCGTGGCCCAGATGCAAGCTTTCCAACAGGGGTCCTCGCCACAGTTCTGTCATTGGTACCGGCTGCGTCATCTGGCCCCTCCTTTATATGCGCAAAATTCTGCCAATCGCCCTTTCGCCTGTGGCGAAACCTGCGTTAGTGTGTGTATGTCGACAATCATCGGAATACGCAACTTACAGACGAACCGGCAGAGTTCGCAGCTATGTCCGATGGGTATGAGGTATTAGGTCGAGCTAGGAGGCTGGACAGATGGGATCGAATCTCGTCCGCGTGATCGCGGGCCTGTGCGTGGCAGGGATGGCCACAACTGCAACCGCCCAGCAGGCGACCAGCACCAATCGCGTGGCAGCCAAGACGGATTGGAGCGTTTTCGTCGAAGACGACCCCACCGAATGCTGGAGCGTTTCAGCCCCCAAGGAAACCGTGAACACCCGCGGTGGCAGGGTGGTTTCGGTACGCCGCAGCGATATCCTGTTGTTCGTGTTCTACCGCCCGAACGCTGAGGTCAAAGGTCAGGTGACCTTTACCGGCGGCTATCCTTTTGCAGCCGGATCGACTGTCAATCTTGAGATCGACGGGACCGAGTTCGAACTGATTACCGAAGGCGAATGGGCCTGGCCCGCAACCGAAGGCGAAGACCTGAAGGTGGTTGCCGCGATGAAGCGCGGAACCGAAGCTGTGCTGACCGCCCGGTCCGAGCGGGGGACGCAAACCAAGGACACATTCTCGCTGTTGGGCTTTACAGCCGCGATCGAAGACGCCGAGAAACGCTGTACGAACTGATCTTCATCAGCAGACATATGAGACCCCGCCCTTTGGCGGGGTTTTTTTATGGAAGTGCCAAAACGCCGGGTTTACGCAACGTCTGTCCGCAAATTTGATCGGCATCAAAGCGAGTTGCTGAAATTTCTGAACTAATTAGTTCAGTAGAATGGAAGGAGCTTGCGAATGCTGAATAAGTCCTTTGTCGCGTTCATGATGACGGCTGCCCTGTTGTTGAGCGCTTGTGAAAAAGACGTCGAAACTTACCCTGTGTCCGGTGAACAGTGCGGTCCGGAAGACCCGGTAAAAACCCTGGATGCCGCAGACTGCAATATCCTGCCTGCGGGCGTGTGACGAGGCTAACTAAAAGACGCTGATGTCGGCCGTATCTGCGTTGGAGGTGCGGCCGATCTGCATTTGGGGTCTAAGTCTACGCGTGCTACTGTCATCCGATAGGACGTCTCTGACGGGAACGGATATGCGGTACGTTTTGATCACACTGTTGTTTTCATCCGCGGCATTGGCGGACCCCACGCTGGAATGTGCAGACGCAAGTTCTCAGGTGGAAATCGGGGCCTGCGTTGGCGAAATGGAAGAACGAGTCAATCTGGCATTGGAGGCGAGCTACGGTTTTGCCATGCAGGCGGCCAAAGAGTTGGACGATGTCACGGAGCGCGTTGTTGCCCAACCCGCGTTGGAAGCCTCGCAAAATGCTTGGATTGGTTACCGGGATGCGCAGTGCGAGGCCATAGAGGCCTCGTACGGTGGAGGGTCTGGAACTGGTATCGCAATCACCGCGTGCCGGGTCGATTTGGGGCGCGCGCGTGTAGATGAACTGCTGCGCTTTGCGAATTGATTGATACGATTCCTTTTGATCTTTGCGCATGTTCCTATATAGAGGCGCATCCCAAGCCAGAATCCGTTGAGATAGCCACATGTCGCCCAAAGCGCCGATCACTCAAGACGTCATGACCATCCCCCGCAAACTGCCCGAGGGGAAGATTAACCTTGTTGGCCTCACTCGCGATCAGTTGCGCGAGGTGTTGATCGAGAATGGCACGCCGGAAAAGCAGGCCAAGATGCGCACCGGGCAGATCTGGCAGTGGATCTATCAGTGGGGCGTGCGTGACTTTGCCGAAATGACAAATCTCGCCAAAGCCTATCGTGCGCAATTGGCCGAGCGTTTCGTGATCGAAATTCCTGAGGTGGTGACGCGTCAGGTCTCCGAGGATGGCACCCGCAAATATCTGTGTCGTATCGCTGGCGGGCATGAGGTCGAGGTGGTCTATATCCCCGAAGAAGACCGGGGCACGTTGTGTATCTCGTCCCAGGTGGGCTGCACGTTGACCTGTTCCTTCTGCCATACCGGCACGCAGAAACTGGTGCGCAACCTGACGGCGGCGGAAATCGTCGGTCAGGTGATGATGGCGCGCGACGATCTTGAGGAATGGCCCACGCCCGGCGCGCCCAAGGACGAAACGCGCTTGCTGTCGAACATCGTTCTGATGGGCATGGGAGAGCCGCTGTACAATTTCGACAATGTCCGCGATGCGATGAAGATCGCCATGGACCCCGAGGGGATTTCCCTGTCGCGCCGTCGGATCACGCTGTCGACCTCGGGCGTGGTGCCTGAGATTGCACGGACCGCCGAGGAAATCGGCTGCCTGCTGGCGATCTCTTTCCACGCGACAACTGACGAAACCCGCGACGTTCTGGTCCCGATCAACAAACGGTGGAACATCGAAGAACTGCTGCAGGCACTGGCCAGCTATCCTAATGCGTCGAATTCGGAACGTATTACTTTCGAGTATGTGATGCTGGATGGCGTCAATGACAGCGACGAAGACGCGCATCGTCTGATCGACCATATCAAGCGCCACAACATCCCGGCCAAGATTAACCTGATCCCGTTCAACGAATGGCCGGGCGCGCCTTATAAGCGCAGCTCGAACAACCGTATTCGGGCGTTTGCAAATATCATCTATCAGGCGGGCTATGCGTCACCGATCCGCAAGACGCGGGGTGAGGATATCATGGCGGCCTGTGGTCAGCTAAAGTCGGCGACCGAACGTGCCCGTAAGTCACGCAAACAGATTGAGGCTGAAGCCGGGATGCGAAGCTGAGGCGAGTAATTGTCCCCAAGTGGTCGACAATAAATAAATTACCGCCTCGCTGTTATTTGCATGCGAAATTTGGTATGTTTCCCGGGTCGGGGCTGGATCGGCGCACCTCACTCTTGCGCACAAAGCGGTGAAAGCCGTGGTCTGGCTGTGGCGCGTTTGTTCACAGCCACTATTTTTCAAGCATGATGCGTGGCGTACAGGCGAACCTTATAGTTTAGGTAGGCCATCCTAATGTTATTACGATTTGCACGATTGTTTTCTATCCCTCTGGCAGCACTGGTGTATTCAGGCCTGCCCGCCCCTTATGCGGCGGCGCAATCCACCGGCGAGAACGCACATATTGCCATAGAGAATCCCGCCGATCTGTCCAAGGAAGAGGCGTTGCGTATCTATAAATCCCTGCAGCGCCGCATGGCGCGGGGTTACGATGCTGCGAAGCTGGATCTGTTGATGAATTATCAGAGTTGGCCGTTGTTCAATGATGCGCCCTATATCTCGGCCACTCATGGCCAACGCTTTGTGAACAGCTATGCCAACCGCATGGCGCATAACTATGGCACCTTGCAAGAGGGTGAGAAACTACCCGTTGGTTCAGTCCTGGCCAAGGACAGCGTCACCGTTACGGATGAGGGCAACATCCATCCCGGAGCCATGTTCGTGATGGAGAAATTGCGCGAAGGCGCCAGCCCGGACACGGCCGACTGGAGGTATATCATGGTACTGCCGGACGGGTCGCTGTTTGGCGACACAACAGGATTCCGCGCGTCGGCAGTCGCCTATTGCCACGAATGCCACGAAGCGGTCGCGGATCGGGATTATACGTTCTTCGTGCCCGAAGATTACATCGTCGGGAACTGAGCCCGGTCAGACGGCTTCGTCGGGCAGTTTCAGCGCCGTGGCTTCGCGGCGGCTGAGTTGTTCGCCCTGCTTTCGTTTGGACAACACTTCGCGGGCCAGCGCGTATTTGTCGTCCTGCCAGAAGATCAGGCAGCCGTTGCAGCCTTTGCCGCAGCAACCCTCGGTGCCGATCCGGTTGGTCTTGAACCGGCGTTCGTTGCCATCTTCGCCAATCTTCTCAACCAAGTCGTCGCGGCGGCGCTCATAGGCATTGGGGTTGTTGCGTCCTGTGGTTTCCAGCCCCTGCACAAGCTTGTCAAAGCGGATGCGGCTCCAGTGTTCGTCGGTCAGGGCGCGTTCCTTGCGCAGCACGGAATAGACCGGGAAACGGGCACGCAGGTCGTCGATGTCTTCGTGGTCGAATAGGGTGAAGGGCAGGCGGATGACGGTTTTCGTGCTGCCATGCACCACGTCCAGCCGCGCGCCGTCTTTGGCGCGCTCGAAATCATAGACCCGCAGCAGAACTGTGTCGCGTGAGATGGGCGAGACGAAATCCAACACGTCGCCCGGTTCAAGTTTATTCTTCACCTCGACTAGAAACGCGTCTTCGGTCACTTCGGTGACGATCCCGGCATATTCCCATTGCGCGATCGAGGCCGTGTGCTCGTAGTCGTGGGAATAGTTGGTCAGGCGCCCTTCGTGGAAGGCCAGTGTATAGCCACGGTTCCCGACCGTTTCGAGCTCGCGCATATAGGGTTTCGGGTCCCAGTTCTCAGGGTCCGCGTGATAGTCGTCGATGGCCATTCGATAGGCGCGGGCAACGATGGCTGCATAGTATTCCGACTTGCCGCGCCCTTCGACCTTGAGGCTGTCGACACCGATCTTCAGGTACTCATCCAGTTTCGGCATGATGCACAGATCACGCGAGTTCAGGATATACGAGCCGCGATCATCCTCTTCGATGGGCATCAGATCACCGGGGCGGCAGCCTTCTTCCAGCAGGAACTCGAACAGGTCGGCGTTTTCCTCGGTGATGCGCAGTTCTTCGCGGGTGCCGTCCTTGAGGCGCAGTTTCAGGCCATAGTTCCAACGGCAGGAATTGGCGCAGTTGCCCTGGTTCGCGCCACGCTCGGCCATAAAATTCGACAGCAGGCAGCGGCCCGAATAGGTCATGCACATGGCGCCGTGCACAAACGCCTCAAGCTTGATGTCAGGGCATTTCTCGCGGATTTCTACCAGTTCAGGGTATGAGACCTCGCGCGCCAGAACGACCAGTCCGGCCCCCTGATCCTGCCAGAACTTCACCGACAGCCAGGAACAGATATTGGCCTGTGTCGAGATATGCAGTGGCAGTTCGGGCGCGCGCTTACGCACATATTGGAACACACCGGGGTCGGCGATGATCAGACCGTCGGGCTTCACCTTGCGCACGGTGTCGATGTATTCATCCAGCTTCGGGATGTCCTTGTTGTGCGAAAACAGGTTCAGCGTCAGATAGGCGCGACGACCGTGTTGATGACAGAACTCGACCCCTTCGATCACTTCTTCCAGCGAGAACTCGGATTTCGTGCGCAACGACATATCAGGCGTGCCCAGATACACCGCATCCGCCCCATAGAGGATTGCGAGTTTCAACTTACGCAGATTGCCCGCAGGCATCAGCAATTCGGATCTGGACTGGGTCATGGACATACCGGGTTTTGGATCAAGGGGGCCTTTTACGGCAAACGTCCCGAGTCCAAAAGCCCGTTATCTGCGACGGAACCGCGCTGTACCGATGACCTCGATCAGTTGCTTGCGGACGGGGTCGGGCTGCGCCTCGACTGCGTTCAGAACCTCTCGCAGCTCAGCGCGCAAGCCGTGCATCTGGTCGATAAGAGAGATCATCATCGACAGGGCATCCGGCTCCATCTCGTACTGATCATGCAGCTCGCAGGCCAGTTCCAGGCGGGCAACGTCGAGGCTGTGATAGACTAGACCCTCTTCCGTTTGTTCGGGGATCACGATTTCGGCTGCCAGATATTCGGTCAGCCGGGCCGAAGTCAGGCGGGTGACGGTTGCGATCAGTTGCTCTTCGGTCAGGCTCATGACGGCATTCCTTTGCGCGGATCATAGCGGTGGTTCTCTCGCCATGTCTCCATGAATTGCTTCAGTTCATCGTCAATCTGATCTGGCATTGCGACCGTTAGCTCGATCAATTGGTCCCCCCGTTCGGTTGAGCCGCGTTTCTTGACGCCCTTGCCTCGCAGGCGGAGTGTCTTGCCGCTGCTGGTGCCCGCCGGAACGCTGACATTGACGCCGCCGTCGATGGTGGGGGCGGGCACCTTGCCGCCCAGAATAGCCTCATCAATCGTGATCGGCAGGGTGATGTGAATGTCGTCGCCCTGTCGGTCAAAGACTGGGTGTTTTGCTACAGAGACCGTGACTAGAGCATCGCCCGGAGGGCCTTCGCCAAAGCCCGGATCGCCCTTGCCGCGCAGGCGGATGGTCTGGCCGTCGGTGATACCAGCGGGGATTTTCACCTCAATCCGGTCGCCATCGGGCAGGGTCAACTTCTGGTTGGCCCCGAACACCGCGTCCAGAAAGCTGATCTGAAGGCTGTAGGCGCGATTGTGCCCCGGCGCGTGGAATTCATGCGTGCGCTGGCCATATCCGCCACGACCCCGCATGAACTCGGCAAAGATGTCCGACATATCGTCGGGGTCCGCCGCCCGTCCGCGATAGGGGTTCCCTGCGGCCTCGGCGTATTCGCGGTAATAATGCTGCTGAGGGCGTTCCTGACCCGAGGCATCAATCTCACCCCTGTCATATTGCGCCCGCTTTTCGGGGTCTTTCAGCAGGTCATACGCGGCGGCTGCGGCCTTGAACTTGGCTTCGGCCTCGGCGTCGCCGGGTTTCAGGTCGGGGTGGCATTCCTTGGCGATGCGCCGATAGGCCTTTTTGATCTCGGCATCGCTGGCGTCTTTGGCGACACCAAGGGCGGCATAGGGATCGTCGCTCATCTCACCTCTCGCAGGTCGGGCTGAACAGGATGGGTTTTATCATGCGTTTTCAAGGGGCCAAAAGGAAGAGGCTTTTGAAACCGCTCGCAAATTCCCGCGAGTCTGTTAACTTATGCATGTTTTCAAGTGATCGCGGACGGAGACCCCAATGACACGCAGATTGAAGTCCATTCTGGCCCTGCTCGCCGGAAATGCCATCGGATTGTTGTTAGCGGCGCTATTGCTGCCGGAATTTGCGATCCGGCCGATCTCGTTCATTGTTGTGGTGATCGTCTTCACGCTGGTTCAGTGGGTCGCTGAGCCTTTGATCCTGAAATTGGGCGAGAAAAAAGCGCCGGCAATCAAGGGCGGCATCGCATTGATCGTGACCTTTGTAGGGCTTTTGGTGACCGACCTAGTCACTGCCGGGCTGACCGTTGGAGGTATTTCCAACCTGCTGGCGGCAACGCTGTTGGTCTGGCTGGGGACTTTGATCGCCAGCGTGGTGCTGCCGATCTATGTGTTCACTGAACTGCGCGAGCCAAAGAAGTAATCACAGCGCTTTCAGGCTGGCCTCAATCGCTTGCCATAACTCATCCACCGGTTCACATCCCACCGACAGGCGGATGAACGCGGGGTCGACATCGTCGCCCCATCGCGCGCGGCGTTCGGCAGAGCTGTGGACGCCGCCGAAAGATGTTGCTGGGCGCAGCATTGGACAGGAGTTGATGAAGGTTTCGGCCTTGTCCTCGGTCTCCAGCGTGATCGACAGCAGAAACCCGAACCGTGTGGTTTGAGCTTTAGCCAGCGTGTGCGACGGGTCGCCGGGCAGGCCGGGATAGCGGATGTGTTTCACCGCCGGATGATCCGCCAGTCGCTCGGCCAGCACCTGGGCCGAGGTGCACATACGGTCAAATCGCACATCCAGGGTTTCCAAGCCGCGATGCAGCAGCCACGCCTCATGCGGGCCGGGAATCGCGCCCGATACGCGCCGCCATTCCTCAACCCGCTCCATAATCTGCGCGTTGCGGCTGGCCACGTGACCCATCAGCAGGTCGGAATGGCCGCCCATGGCTTTGGTATCCGAAGCCACCACAACATCGACGCCCAATTCCAGCGGGCGCTGGCCCAGAGGCGTCAGGGTCGTGTTGTCGGCAATGGTGATGCCTCCGGCCGCGCGTACGGAAGCAGCGATGGCAGGTAGGTCCATCATGTCCAACCCAGGGTTCGAAGGGCTTTCAACAAAGACCACATCGAACCCGTCAAACCCACCTTCGGTGAAGGTGGTCGTCGGGCGTTCCGTAACCGAAACACCGAGACCGGACAGAAATTGGTCAGCGAGTACGCGCGTGACGTAGTACCCATCCGACGGGATCAGCAGGCGCGACCCGGCTTTCAGGGTGGCTAACAACGCAGCTGAGATCGCTCCCATGCCCGACGGAAATATCAGGCAGGGCGCGTCTTCCAAATGAGCTAGGACGTGCTCCAGATGCACCCATGTCGGATTGTCGACCCGGCCATAGGTTGCCAGACCTTCCGTCACCCCGGGCAGGTGGTACATGCTGCTCTGGGTCAGCGGCAGGGCCACCGGCTCACCTGCGTTCAGCGCATTGCCGCGCAAATGCAGCATCTCTCCGGTCTTGGGCGCCATGGCTTAGCGTCCCGGGATTTCGTCGCGGGGCGGAGCGGGTTCCCAGTTCTCGATAATGTCGACCGCCTCTTGCGCTGTGTCGACGAACCGGAACAGATCCAAATCCTCATCCGAGATGGTGCCCGCGTCGGCCAGAGCCTCCCAGTTGATGACCTTTTCCCAGAAAGCGCGCCCGAACAGCAGGAACGGTACGCGTTCCATCCGGCCGGTCTGGATCAGGGTGAGGGATTCGAACAGCTCGTCCATCGTGCCGAATCCACCGGGGAAGATGGTGATGGCGCGGGCGCGCATCAGGAAGTGCATCTTGCGGATGGCGAAATAGTGGAAGTTGAAGCTGAGCTCCGGTGTTACGAATTCATTCGGTGCCTGTTCATGCGGCAACACGATGTTAAGCCCGATCGAGCAGCCGCCCGCATCCTGCGCGCCGCGGTTTCCCGCTTCCATCACGCCGGGACCGCCACCGGTTACGATCACGTTTTCACGACAGCCGGTTTTGTTGGATTTCTCGGTCATCAGCCGGGCGAATTCCCGCGCTTCGTCATAAAACGTTGATAGACCAGCTAGGGTTTCCGTCCGTGCGTTGTGTTTCTGCGAGGGCTCCGGGATGCGTGCGCCACCGAACATGACAATGGTCGAGGTAATCTCTCGCTCGGTCATGATCATCTCAGGCTTCAGCAGTTCCAGCTGCAGGCGCACCGGGCGCAGCTCATCCCGGCACAGGAAATCGTCATCGGCAAAGGCAAGGCGATATGCGGGTGAGCGCGTCTGCGGTGTGTCCGGCACCTCGCTTGCAGTCGAGCGGTCGGTCTGTGCGTCGCGGAAAGGGCTGAGGCGGTCTTCTCTCATGGGTGATCTATCCCTGCTTGCGTGTCCTTAAAACAGCTATAGGGTTCGCGGGCAGAGCGCCAGTCACGGAAGTATAAGAATGAATTGGAAGAATGAAATATCAGCAGCCGCAGAACGGATTGCCGGGTATGCGCAGGTGACGCCAGTGATGGAGAGCACCGCCTTGGGGCTGGGCTATCCGGTCGAGATGAAGCTGGAGCATCTGCAGCACACCGGTAGTTTCAAGGCGCGTGGGGCGTTCAACACGCTGCTCAGTCTCAATGTTCCCAAGGCGGGTGTCGTGGCTGCGTCGGGTGGCAATCATGGCGCGGCAGCGGCCTATGCGGCGCGGTCCTTGGGCTATCCGGCGAAAATCTTCGTGCCGGAAATTGCGGGGCCGTCCAAGATCGCTCTGATCCAACAGACCGGGGCCGATCTGAGCGTGGTGTCCGGCGAATACGCCAACGCGTTGACGGGCGCGCAGGCGCATGAAGAGGCGACCGGCGCGATGCAGATCCATGCTTATGACGCACCCGCCACCGTGGCTGGACAGGGGACCTGCTTTGCTGAGTGGGAGGCGCAGGGGCTTCAGGCAGACACGGTTCTGGTTGCCGTGGGCGGCGGCGGGCTGATCGCAGGGGCGTTGGCGTGGTTGGGTGGCGCGCGCAAAGTTGTGGCGGTCGAGCCCGAAACCTCCTGCGCGCTGAATGCAGCCTTGCAAGCGGGTGAGCCGGTGGATGTTAGCGTCTCGGGTATCGCGGCCAACGCGCTGGGCGCGCGGCGGATCGGGTCAATCTGTTTCGGGATGGCGCAGGGGATGCCCTCGGTGCTTGTGAGCGATGAGGCCATTTCAGAAGCGCAGCAGCTTTTGTGGCGGGTGCATCGGATTCTGGTGGAGCCGGCGGGTGCGACTGCTCTGGCCGCTCTGATTTCGGGAGCCTATCAACCCGCACCAAAAGAGCGCGTGGCGGTGCTGATCTGCGGCGGAAACATCTCTCCCGATCCGTTGAACAGCTAAAACCGCAGCAATCAGCCGCAAAGTGCGCGTTCAGCGTCGCATTGCGGCCAGTCCCTCGCTTGCGTATAGGCAACACCAACGTGAACAGATTCTGCAGGGAGCCGCAAATGTCCAACGCGCAACTGGAAGCCGCCATCGAAGCCGCCTGGGAGGCGCGCGATACCATCACCCCCGCGACCACCGGCGAACAGCGTGAAGCAATCGAAGATACGCTGAACGCGCTGGACAGTGGCTCGCTGCGTGTTGCGGAAAAGCTGGACAGTGGCGACTGGCACGTGAACCAGTGGGCCAAGAAAGCGGTCCTGCTGGGCTTCCGCATCAAGGACATGGAAATCCAGGCCGGTGGCCCGCAGCAAGGTGGCTGGTGGGACAAGGTGGACAGCAAGTTCGCCGGTTGGGGTGAGAACCAGTGGCAGTCTGCCGGTTTTCGCGCCGTGCCGAACTGTGTGGTCCGCAAATCGGCCTATATCGCGCCGGGTGTGGTGTTGATGCCGTCTTTTGTGAATCTGGGCGCATATGTCGACGAAGGCACTATGGTCGACACTTGGGCCACTGTTGGGTCTTGTGCGCAAATCGGCAAGAACGTCCACCTGTCGGGCGGTGTCGGTATCGGTGGCGTGCTGGAGCCGATGCAGGCCGGTCCGACAATCATCGAAGACAATTGCTTTATCGGCGCCCGTTCCGAGGTTGTCGAAGGCTGCATCGTCCGCGAAGGCTCGGTTCTGGGTATGGGGGTGTTCATCGGCAAGTCGACCAAGATCGTCGACCGCGAGACCGGTGAGGTCATGTATGGCGAAGTGCCGCCCTATTCGGTTGTTGTTGCCGGTTCGATGCCGTCGAAGAACAACGTAAGCCTGTATTGCGCCGTCATCGTGAAGCGGGTTGACGAAAAAACTCGCTCGAAAACAGGGATAAATGAACTGCTGCGCGATTAATCCCGGCTACAGAATTGAAATAGGGCTGTAGCGCTGCTGCAGCCCTTTTTGTTGTCCGACTAGCCTTTGACCGGATAACGGTCGGGTTCTTCGAACACATCAATGACCCGCGTACCGGCCCTGATTGTGCCGCCATGTTCAACGCCGGACGGAATCGAATAACTGTCGCCAGGACGGTAGGTTTTGGTTTCTTCGCCGATGGTCAATTCAACTTCGCCTTCGATCACGGTGCCCCATTGCGCCTTGTGCGAATGCGCGGGCAGTTCGAAATCCTTGAGAAAGGTAAAGAATGCGACCAGACCGGCATCCGACCGTATCACCGCGCTTTGCACCACGTCCTCGGGGAACGGCACGTCGAGACTTGGAAAATCGGTGATGAAATCAGGATAGGTCATGGAAACGTCCTTTGTGGTCTGTGTTCCAGCACTATGGCGGCGAAGACATCGTCCTGCAATTCCCGACCGCTTGACCGGGGGCGGGCACACGGATATGGCCCCCTGCATGGAAAAGCAAAAGAAACCTTCTCGTCAGCAAGTCTATACCCTGCTTGTGCAGATCGGCCGCAAGGAAGGTGATGGGTTGCCCGAGGGCGCGACCGGGGCAGCGCTGATGTGTTTCGCCAGCGGTGTGGACGAGGCCGAAGCCGTGCGCGAAACCGTGGCCATTCTGAAGCAGGCCGATACCGCACCCTTGGACGTGACTGGTTACGGCACGTTGGCCGAGCGCGAGGCTCAGGGCCATGACATCGACCCGGATGAGCGGGCGCTGATGCAGCGGGCATTGGACGAAAACGCGGTTATCGTCGCACAGATGACGCCGTTTTTTGGTGATGAGGAACCGGCCTAGTTCCGCATCCCGAACCACTTGCGGTAAATCTCGTCATAAGTACCGTCTTCGCGCAGCGACAGCAGCGCTTGATTGACGTCCTCGACCAGCGGCGACCCGGTCGGGAAGGCTATGCCGTAATTCTCGCGCAGGAAAATACCCCCGGTCACTGTGGCAATCCGGCGCCCTTCGTGCGAGGCATAGTAGGACAGGATCGGCGCGTCAAAGACCACGGCATCCAGATCCTTGTCTTCGAACGCGGTCAGCATCTCATCCAGCCCGGAATAACCGGTATATTCAATCTCGCGCCGGTTGAGGAAGTTCGCGGCGGTCGAATCTGAGATCGTGCCCACTTGCTTGCCGTACAAATCGTTGACCGAGTTCACACTGCCGCTGATCGCGTCCACCGTCATCACCGAGGTGATGCGGGCTGTAAACACCGATACGATGAACAGGGACGACACGACCAGCACCACGCCTAGAAGGCGGCCAAACGGGGTGCGCGGCATGCGCTCCTCGAACCCGCCATTCACCACCAGGTTCAGCGCCCACCAGAAGGATGGGAACCACGCCTCGTTCAGCTTTCGGTCGAAATAGGGCTGTGAACGGCGCTCGAACCCCCACATCAGCATGCCACCGCCCAGCAGGATGGCAAAGGCCAAGCCAATTGCGATGAACAGCTCGCGCGACAAAAGTGCCTGCAACAGCGAAGGTCGACGTGCGGCCTCGGACGGGACCATGATTTGCAATCCAGCCTCAAAGATCGGCTGGCTGAAATCCATTTGCGTCTCACGCGCGGCGGTGATCGAGATATTGGCGATGGCAAGATCAGCGGATCCGTCCTGCACCGCGCCCAGCATATCGCTGAACCCTTCGACCCGGTCGACCGAGTAGTCCCAGTTCAGCGATTGGGCCAGAGCTGACAGCAGGTCCACGGAAAATCCGGTTTGTGCACCGTCTTCGACATAGGAAAACGGAGGGCGGGTCACCGTGGTGACAGTCAGTGTCTGCGCCTGGCTTTGCTGTGCAAGAACCGTGAACGTCAGGCAGATCAATGCGAATAGCGCGCGTATCATCGTCAATTACCTGTTTCGCGCGGCTCTAACGCAAATTTGAACGGCACGGCAAGGTGGTCGCGGGGTAAAGACCCGTGATTTATTGGGATGTCAGGTCGATACAATGGGAAAAAAGCCCGCAGATTCGGGGTGGCAGGGGTTGGCAATCGGCCCAATTCGTTGAATCTGTGCGCGAACCAGCGAGTAAAAGAACCAGAGAGGCCCAGCCATGACAGATCCGGTAGAATTGACGGCGGACCTGATCCGTTGCCCATCGGTCACACCCGAGGAAGGTGGTGCGCTGGTGTTGCTGGAAAAACTGCTGTCGGGGGCGGGGTTTGACTGCACGCGTGTCGACCGTGGCGGTGTCAGCAACCTGTTCGCGCGTTGGGGCCGGAAAGGCCACGCGCGCAGCTTTGGGTTCAACGGCCACACCGACGTAGTGCCGGTCGGGGACGAGGCCGCCTGGACCATGCCGCCCTTTGGCGCCGAAATCCGCGACGGCGTGATGTTTGGGCGTGGAACAACCGATATGAAATCCGGAGTAGCAGCCTTTGCAGCGGCGGCTGTGGATTTTGTCCGCGACACTCCTCCGGACGGGGCGGTCATTCTGACGATTACAGGCGATGAAGAAGGCGACGCCGTGGACGGCACCACCGCGCTTCTGGACTACATGGCCGAGGCGGATGAGAAGATGTCGGTCTGTCTGGTGGGCGAGCCGACCTGTCCCAACACAATGGGTGAGATGATGAAGATTGGGCGGCGCGGCTCGATGACCGCGTGGTTCACGGTGACGGGTGTGCAGGGGCACTCGGCCTATCCGCATCGGGCCAAGAACCCGCTGCCCGCCATGGCGCGACTGATGCATCAGTTGGCCAGTCAAGAGTTGGATCAGGGCACGGACCATTTCGACGCCTCGACACTGGCGGTTGTGAATATTGACACCGGCAATACGGCGACCAACGTGATCCCGGCGCAATGCAACGGGGCGGTGAATATCCGGTTCAACGATCTGCATTCCGGCGCAAGTCTCAGCGAGTGGTTGCAAACCGAGGCCGCATCAGTGGCTGAGGCGTACGACGTCGAAGTTGATGTAAAGATCAAAATCTCGGGCGAAAGTTTCCTGACCCCGCCCGGCACCCTGTCCGATCTGGTGGCGCATGCGGTCGAGGCGGTAACCGGTGTCCAGCCCGAGATGTCCACAACGGGCGGCACATCGGATGCCCGGTTTGTCAAAAACCATTGCCCGGTGGTGGAGTTTGGTCTGGTCGGCCGCACCATGCATCAGGTGGATGAATGTGTTGAGGTGGCGCAGATCGACCAACTCAAGGCGATTTATGCTCGAATACTGCGGGATTATTTCGCCTGATCCATGCAGCGCACTTTGGTCATTATGGTGAAAGAGCCCCGCCCGGGCCGGGTGAAAACACGGCTGGGGCGGGATATCGGCATGGTCGGCGCCGCGTGGTGGTTTCGACATCAGACCCGGTCGCTAATCCGGAGGCTGCGTGATCCACGCTGGCAGATTGTGTTGGCCGTATCCCCGGACCGGGAAGGGCTGACCAGCAGTATCTGGCCAGCCGACCTGCCGCGCGCGGCGCAAGGGCGCGGAAATTTGGGCGACCGTATGGCGCGGATGTTGAAAGGCATGCCGAAGGGTCCCGTCTGCCTGATCGGCGCGGATATACCGGGTATATCGCGTGGACATATCACACGGGCGTTCAAGGCGCTGGGTTCAGCGCAGATGGTTTTCGGCCCCGCACCGGATGGGGGATATTGGCTGGTTGGTGCTCAGCGCTTCGGTGCCTTGTCACCGAGCTTGTTCCGCGATGTTCGCTGGTCGACCGAACATGCGCTGGCGGATACACTGGCCTCGGTTTCGGATACTCGAGTTGGATTGCTGGGCCAGTTGCGCGATGTCGACACGGTGGCCGATCTGAACCCCTGATCCTTTTTAGTCATGACGCGGTCGCATCCCCGTGCTAGGCCGGAATTATGACTCGCATCCCCACCAAGCAGGAGGTCCTTGATTGGATCTCGGCGAACCCCACCCTGACCTCGAAACGTGATATCGCCAAGGCCTTTGGCATCAAGGGCGCGGACCGGATTGATCTGAAACGCATCCTCAAAGAGCTTGAAGCTGAAGGCCATCTGGAAAAGCGCAAGCGCAGCTATCGCGACCCCGACCGTCTGCCTCCGGTGAGCGTGTTGCAGGTGAAGGCGCCCAATGCGGATGGCGACCTGTTCGCGCGCCCCCTAGAATGGCATGGCGAAGGGGTCGAGCCCATCGTGCTGATCATCGCTCGTGCAAGTGATCCCGCGCTGGGCGAGGGTGACCGCATTCTGGCCCGCCTGACCGTGGTGCATGAGGAAGACCACAATTACGAGGCCCGCCTGATCCGTCGCATCGGGACCAACCCGCGCAGGATCGTTGGCATCTTCCGCAAAGGAGCTGAGGGCGGGCGGATCGTGCCCATTGACAAGACCGGTTCCACCGAATGGTTGGTGGCCGATGGCGCGGTGTTGGGTGCAAAAGACGGTGAATTGGTCGAGGCCGAACAGGCGGGGCCCAAGAACCGCATGGGTCTGCCCCGTGCGCGGATTGTGGAACGCTTGGGCGACCCATCCGCGCCAAAAGCTGTATCTCTTATCGCAATCCATCAGCACGGCATCCCGGACGATTTCCCCGACAATGTGATTGCCGAGGCCGACAAGGCTAAACCCGCTGGCCTGAAAGGGCGTGAAGACCTGCGGGATATGCCGCTGTTGACCATAGACCCATCGGATGCGCGCGACCATGACGACGCCTGTTATGCGCATGCTGATGACGACCCAAAAAATCCCGGTGGCCATGTGATCTGGGTCGCCATTGCCGACGTTGCCGCCTATGTGCAGCCCGGCACCGCGCTGGACCGTGAAGCACGCAAGCGAGGCAATTCCAGCTATTTCCCAGACCGCGTTGTACCGATGTTGCCGGATCGCCTCTCGGGAGACCTGTGTTCGTTGCACGAAGGCGTCCCACGTGCCTGTATCGCCGTGCGGATGCAGATTGACGGGGACGGGAACAAGATCGGCCATCGCTTTGTGCGTGGGCTGATGCGCTCTGCTGCCTCGCTGCATTACGCCGAGGTGCAAGAGGCCATCGACGGCACCCCCAACGACCGCACGGGGCCTTTGCTGGAGCCGGTGCTGAAACCACTTTACGCCGCTTATGCTGCGCTGAAAAAGACGCGTGCGGTGCGGCAGCCGTTGGAGCTGGACCTGCCCGAGCGCAAGATCGTCCTAAGCGAAAAGGGTGAGGTCGAAAGCGTGGCCTTCCGCGAACGTCTGGATGCGCACAAGCTGATCGAGGAGTTCATGATTCTCGCCAACGTGGCCGCCGCCGAGACTCTGATCGCCAAACGCCGCCCGCTGCTGTTCCGTGTGCATGAAGAACCCGCGCCCGAGAAACTGGAAAGCTTGCGGGAAACCGCGCAAGCCGCTGGCTTGAACCTCGCCAAAGGGCAGGTGCTGCAAACCCGCCACCTGAACGCGCTGTTGAATGCTGCCGCCGGAACTGAGGACGCGGAGTTGATTAACCTGACGACCCTACGGTCGATGGCGCAGGCCTATTATAACCCCGAGAATTTCGGCCATTTCGGGCTGGCGCTGCGGAATTACGCACATTTCACCTCGCCCATCCGCCGCTATGCCGACTTGATCGTGCACCGTGCGCTGATCTCGGCGCATGGCTGGGGCAAGGACGGTCTGACCGAGGATGAAATCGCGAAGCTCGACGAAACCGCCACCCATATCTCAGACACAGAGCGCCGCTCGATGATGGCGGAGCGCGACACGACAGATCGATATCTGGCCGCCTATCTCAGCGAGCGTGTGGGCAATGAGTTCTCCGGTCGGATCAGCGGCATCGCAAGGTTCGGGGCCTTCGTGAAGATGGACGAAACTGGCGCGGATGGTCTGGTGCCTGTGCGTTCTTTAGGGCGTGAGTTCTTCCATTTCGACCGAGAGGCCGGCACGCTGATGGGATCAGACACCGGGCTGATCATCGCCATCGGCCAACGCGTCACCGTGCGTTTGACCGAGGCGACTCCTGTGACCGGCGGTCTGGAGCTGGAGTTGTTATCCATTGACGATCAGGCCCTCCCACGCGGGCGCGGACCGGCGAAGCGGTCGACCCGACGCAAGGCGGTCAGCACCAAGCGCAAGAAGGACAAGATCAAGCGCAAGGTCGAACGCAAACGCCGTCAGAGGTGATAGGTCAGGGCTCGGGCTATAAGCCAACCGTGGCGCGCTGGGTCGATTTGCGAGGTGTCGTCGAATAGTATGGCTCGGTTGCCATCTAGCCGATCTTCACCGGGAAAGGCTGAAGTGAAATCAGCCATCAACCGGCTTTGGCAATGCACGAACAGAGCAAAACGAGCAGACTTATGAGTGCCCAGTCGGATCGTCGACCCCTTGGGAGCCAGATAAGCTGGTTGTCCCCATCGCAGCGATTCTTCTAAGGGCTGCGCACCGGGCAGGGACGCGGCTGTCTCAAAGATCAGATCACGCAAGGCCAGCGCACCAGAACGGGTATCGTTTGGCAGTGCGTCATATGCGGCGGCGACTTTGGGATTGTCAAAGGGCGTCATCTCAACAGCTTATCCCGTTTGTCCGGGCAGGTCAGGCCTGGAAATTTGAGCGCTTTGTGAACCTCGCATTTTGCGTTATCTTGAGTGCGAGCAGTAATCAGGAATTTCGGAATGCGTAAGTGCACAAGTGGCGTCATTGCCGCTGCATTATGGGCATCCATTGTGCAGGCGGAATCCCTAAATACAACAGACAGGTCTCAGACCTTTCAACTGGCCTCGGCCGATATGGCGGTGTCCCTCCGACCGGTCTTGAGGCCTTCAGCCAAGGAGTATCGGGTGTCGACCGAAGGAAACGCGCGGTTTCAGGCATGGCTTGGGGCTTTCCGCGAACGTGCGATCCAACAGGGTATTTCCAACGCAACACTGGACCGGGCGCTCACGGGCCTGACCTACAATAAGAAGGTTATCGAACGGGATCGCAACCAGGCGGAGTTCTCGAAACCTATCTGGGAGTATCTGGATTCTGCCGTCTCGGACACACGGATATCCAATGGCCGTGCGGGGCTGGAACGTCACCGCGCAACCCTGACCCGGATCGAGGCGCAATATGGCGTGGAAAAAGAAGTTGTGACCGCGATCTGGGGGCTTGAGACCTCGTTCGGGTCTTTCCGGGGCAGTGATCACACTATCCGTTCTTTGGCGACGCTGGCCTTTGATGCGCGACGGGCAAAATTCTTTGAAGACCAGTTGATAGCGGCGCTGCAGATTATACAGGCCGGAGATGTCAGTCCCCGCAATATGGTCGGCAGTTGGGCCGGGGCGATGGGGCATACGCAGTTCATGCCGACCTCATACCTGGATCATGCAGTGGATTTTGACGGTGACGGGCGGCGCGATATCTGGTCCGAGGATCCAACGGATGCGCTGGCCTCAGCCGCCTCCTATCTGGCGCGGCACGGCTGGACCAAGGGCCAACCTTGGGGCGTCGAAGTGCGACTGCCCGATGGGTTCGACTATTCCGCCGCCAAGCGGGAGTACACGCTGTTGCCTTCGGACTGGGCCGCACGCGGGGTCGTTGACAGCGACGGTAAGCCGGTCCCGGATCACGGGCCAGCGGCCATCCTGTTGCCCGCCGGAGGGCAGGGTGTCGCGTTGATGATCTTCGACAATTTCGGCGTTATCGAGAAGTACAACGGGGCTGATGCTTATGTCATCGGCATCGGTCACCTGTCCGACCGTTTGGCCGGACGTGCTCCGTTTCAGGCCAACTGGCCGCGCGGTGACCGGGTTCTGAGTTTCACCGAGAAAAAGGAACTGCAAACTCGTCTTACTGAAGCGGGATTTGATACGCAGGGCATCGATGGGCGCACCGGGCCAAACACGACGAACGCAGTGCGGGCGTATCAGCTGGCGCAGGGGTTACTGCCGGATGGTTACGCAAGTTTGAAACTATTGCAGAGGTTGCGGTGATTGCCTGGATGGCAAAATTACGTTGGTCTCGCTTGCGATAAACAGATTGTAATGTTGCTGGCACAGTTCCTGATATCTGTGAGCGGTTACGTGGGTGATATATTCTTGTTCGAGCGCCTGACGGTTTTGCCATCATCTTCAAGATCGTCTTTGGTTTGCTGTACGTGCCAGACTTCTATCCGGGTGAAATAACTGACCGCGATGCGGATGGCGACAAGAATAGCAAGAAAGATCAGGTCGTTGAGCGCAAGGCTCAGGGCCGAATGGATGATGTCGGCAACAATGAAAACCTCAAGCCCCGACAGGATATAGCGGCCATACTCAACGCGTCGTGTGTCCAGATGAGCCCCGCGAACATCAAGCTGACCATTCAGCTCGGCGCGCACAAATCCCGAGAAGAAGCGGATCGTTCCGATCACCAGAATAAAGATCGCCATCAATTCGATGGAAATGGCAATCCATTTCAGAATTGCGTCAAGGCCGGGGGCAATGGCGTGTACCGATCCGTCGTCGGGTTCGAACAGGCTTAACATGTGGTTCTTACGATGAAGTTCGTTTTGCGCGCATACTGGCTCAGGCGGGGCCTGTCGGTCAATTGCCAAAGACGCGAAGGGCGGCGTTAGGTCGCCGCCCCTCGGGTTTATGGGCGCGCTTAGGACGCGGCCTTCATCAGCCCCTGCGCGATGATCTCGGCCTGTGCCTCGTCCAGCGACTTGTAAATCCGCACGAACATCTCGTCGATATCCGCCGGGGTCAGGATCAGCGGCGGAGAGATGATCATCCGGTCGCCCACATGGCGCATGATCAGGTTGTTGGCAAAGCAGCGGTCGCGGCAGATATAACCCACAGTGCCGGGGTCCGAGGCGAACTTGGCCCGGCTGGCTTTGTCTGGCGTCAGCGCGATCGAGGCCATCATGCCGACGATCTTGGCCTCACCGACTAGCGGATGATCGGCCAGCGCTTCCCATTTTTCTTTCAGATAAGGCGCGGCCACGTCGCGGACATGCTCGACAATCTTTTCCTCTTCGAGAATACGTAGGTTTTCAAGCGCCACGGCGGCGGCGACCGGGTGGCCGGAATAGGTGTAGCCGTGGTTAAACTCGGTGCCGCCGATGACCTCGGCGATCTCGTCATTGACGATGGACCCGCCGATAGGCGCATAGCCGGAACTGAGGCCCTTGGCGATGGTCATGATATGCGGCTTGATCCCGACGGTCTGAGAGCCGAACCAGTTCCCGGTGCGACCGAAACCACAGATCACTTCATCCGCGATCAGCAGGATATCGTATTTGTCGCAGATGCGTTGAACCTCGGGCCAGTAGCTGTCCGGTGCGACGATCACACCGCCCGCACCCTGCACGGGTTCGGCGATGAAGGCCGCGACGCGGTCTTCGCCCAGTTCAAGAATGGCTTCCTCCAGCTCGCGCGCGCGCTCTAGGCCAAACTCTTCGGGTGTCATATCACCGCCCTCGGCCCACCAGTTCGGTTGGTTGATATGGTGGATGTTCGGGATTGGAATGCCGCCCTGCGCATGCATCCCCGCCATACCGCCCAGAGAAGCGGATCCCACAGACGAGCCGTGATAGGCGTTGTGACGGCTGATAATGATGTTCTTGTCAGGCTGGCCCTTCTCGGCCCAGTAGGTGCGCACCAGCCTGATATTGGTGTCATTGGCTTCGGAACCGCCGGCGGCGAAAAAGACATGGTTCAGATCACCCGGCGCCAGTTCGGCGATTTTAGCAGCCAGTGCAATGGCCGGGACGTGGGTCGTCTTGAAGAAGGTGTTATAATAGGGCAGCTCGCGCGTCTGGCGTGCGGCGACATCGGCCAGCTCTTCGCGGCCATAGCCGATATTCACGCACCACAGACCGGCCATGGCGTCCAGAATCTCTTCGCCCTCACTGTCTGTCAGGTAGACACCCTTGGCGCGGGTGATGACGCGTGCGCCTTCTTTGCCAAGCGAACCATTGGCCGAGAACGGGTGTATATGGTGGGCGGCATCCAGCGCCTGCAATTCGGCGGTGGGCATGTGGTTGGTGATGGTTGTCATCCGGAATTCTCCTGCAAGAGCGTTTTGGCGTTCACAATATGATCAATTTTTTCCTGTCAATCGAATCGACCGAATCTAGGCGTCGGTCAAGGCATCCGCCATGAGTTCCATGCCCTGTTCGATGTCCTGCGCGGTTGCATTAGCCGCCGCGTCGGCGTCGCCTGCACGCAGGGCGGCGATGATGTCCTTGTGTCGGTCAGGTAAGCTTTGAGTGCCGAATCGACCACACACGACCCGAAGCGATGGCCCAAATCTGAGCCAGAGTCGTTCGGCCAGATCGCGTAGAATCGGCGCGTCTGCATAGGAATACAGCGTCTCGTGAAACGTATGGTTTAGCTGCAGATAACCACTGACATCTCCATCTATGATGGTGCGGTCCAACCGTTGATCTAAACGTTCCAGATGGTCAATATCAGAGCTGCTCAATTTGGCTGTTGCACGTTTCGAAAGCTCTGATTCTATTGATAACCTAGCGAAGATCATCTGTTCAACATCATCTGCGGACAGGACGGGGACACTGACCCTGCGGTTGCCCTGGAACACCAGCGCGCCGTCCGAGATAAGGCGGCGGATCGCCTCGCGTACGGGGGTCATTCCGACTCCGAGCGAATCAGTTAAACCCTGGATCGTAACAGGTTGTCCGGGCACCAAGTCCCCGAACATGATCTGCGCCTTTAGGGTTTGGTACACCTGTTCATGCGCAGGCCGTTTTTCGACCTCTGCCGTAGTGCTGGATGCCTTATTTTTGATCAAATCCAAGTGGTTTGCCCTATTCCCAGTGATGATGGCTTGTCAGGTTTCTGACCTCATGAAACCATACGCGGGATCGAGGGAAAACGCAAAACTTGATCAAATCCAAAAAAACGGGAAAATACCCGTGAACTTACAGGGAGAAGAAAATGAAAATCAAAACGCTGACCATGACAGCGATCATTGCACTGGGAACTTCGGCCGCCTTTGCCGAAGAGGTGCGTGTGTACAACTGGTCCGACTATATTGACGAAGGCCTGTTGAAGAAATTCGAGGAAGAAACCGGTCTGACGCTGATCTACGACGTGTTC
>NZ_JBDZYG010000025.1:0-28152 GCF_040329455.1 Ruegeria sp. SCP11
AGTGCATATGGAACCCATTCAATGAGGCGCACGAAAGTCACCCAAATCTACAAGAAAACCGGCAACCTCAGAGCGGTCCAGCTCTTACTAGGTCATACCAAGATGGACAGTACAGTCCAGTATCTCGGCGTCGAACTAGAGGATGCCTTGGCCATCGCCGAAGCCATTGAGATTTAGTGCCAAGGGGTCGCCTTCGTAGGCGGCCCTTTGCTGCCATTGAGCTTTGCCCACCGATGTTGCGACGCGGCCCGTTTAACCTGCCGTTCGCTGCGAGCGCAAAAATCTGAGGTTGGTTTAACTAACGCAATTGGCAACATTGCGCCCGTTATTTTACGACTGGCCCAAGGATGTCTTGAGATTATCCAAAAACAAATCGTCTTCGTCAGCGGGAGAGGTAGGTCTCTGAAAGATACAATTGGCTCGACCAGCTACATCCCGGCCGCTGTTTTTTTGCCACTTTTTGTCCGTATAAAGCATTCGTGGCTCAATTGAAGATTGGGCTTGGCCAGATTGGCTTTTATCAACTTTGTAATTTCTTTTGTTGAGGTTCACCTTTGCGCGCTATTTTTTCAAACCTGCTTAAGATTCCCGCAACCGCCAGCCCAGTTTCTAAGGATTTAAGAAGGCTTTCCAGTCTGCAGAAAGGGTTGGGCGACAAGGCCGCAAGCTATGCCATTACAGGTACGGACGGAAGCGTCCTCTCCACTTTGGCGAACCTCGACGCTGCGAAAACGCTCGGTTTGGATAGCAGGTACTCAAATAATCCCGGTGATCTAGCGAGAAGACATTACATCGCGCGCAGCGCGAAGGATGCGGTCTTGTTGGCGCGTTACGGAGAAGTGCTTGCCGCAGCGATCGGCAATGAACAGGATTATCTGGCTGGATCAAAACATGTGCCTCTGTCTCTGCGGATCCTATTTACAGAGGCGGGCATGGGGCTGGTCAAATCCACGAACCGCTGGCCGCGCGAGATGATTGAGGCCAAGTCATGTGTGCTGACACCGGAATTTTGCGCAGAAATTTGCGCGGCAAATGATACCGGGCTCGAAAACCTTTTCGACATTTTGTTTAACGACGACGGTCGATGGAACAGCTGTGACGACATCCGTCGTTTGATCGACATTTTTGATTTCGCGACTTTGGCGGATAAGTACAAATCCGAACTGCTGATTGCGGGTCGGCGCATGGCTGCGGGTGGTAAAGTGCTTTTGATCAGCCAGATGCGCAAATGGGATATGTTCGGCGACGATGAGACGAAGAGCTTTTTGGTCGAGATGTCGGCCGACGGTGCAAAGTCGGTGCGTCATGAGGCTGTTCAGACGATGATGACATTGCAAGAAGAACAGCTTTTGCCAATCGCTCGTGACAAGCTGGAAAGCGGCACGGCCACGGTACGAGCGGCAATGGTCGATCTGCTTGCAGGACTCAGGTCAGAGGCCGGGTTTGATCTTCTTCGAACGCATCTTCAGTCAGAAAAAACAGCGCGCATCAAAGCCGCCATCGAAAGTGCTCTGACCGTCGAAGAAGCGACACAAGCGGTCGAGGAGGGTACAGGCGACGAAACCGGATACCTTGCGCTTGATGGAAGCCGAGTAGAGATACCGCCGCTGCGCCCGCTGTCCAAAGAGCCCGAATTTGTTTTCGGAGCTGAAGACCAAAAGAAACTCGCGGACATTATTGCCAAGGAAAACGCCGAGATTGACCGACGAAATGAGGCTCGCAAGGGAAAATACAAATACGTTGAGCCCAAACTAAAATCGTCCATGGCCGGGCAAATCATCAAACTGTTCAATGGGCCGCCGGAAGCTGCAGGCCGTGAAGGCCATTCGGCTATGTGGCAATTCCTGAACTTTACCGCTCGGGACAAGTGGACGGTCGAAGCCCTGTCACGGATGTCGCCGGATCGCGCGCTGTGTTTCGTAACGGCGGCTGAACGCAATTTCTATGGGGCGTTTCATTTGCAGGGTTGGGGTGCAACACACGCCTTTTTAGTGCGTTATGTCAACGGTGCTGATGCTGATTACCGGACGTTGGAAACTTTGAATGCCGATATGGGAGAGATTCAATCCGGCCCCTGGAGCAATCGTAAGACGCGTAATGCCGAACCGGGCGACCTGATCCGCGGCGAGCTGGGTCGGGAATGGGGAAACTATGATGTCGCCGACCTGAACCGGGATGCACTGTGGCCCTTGTTGGCAGAGAGCTTTGACATATTTGACGAAGCATTCGGTTTGCGCCCAGCGGGTGAACCAGCACCTCGCAAGATTCGTGCCATTCAGTTCCTGCGCCTATTGCCCAAGACACCACAGCGGTATTATGGCCCGTTACTTGAAGTCGCAACTGGAACAACAAAATCAGGTCGCGCAGAAGCGCGCGCGATGTTGGAGGGTGCTCCGGGATTGGAAGATCGCGCCATTGCCTTGTTGGAGGACACGCGGCAGGATGTCCGATCGGGTGCGGCGGAGTGGCTTGCCGATCTTGGCGTTCGGGCAGCGATCAAGCCGCTTAAGGCGCGGTTGAAAAAAGAAAAATCTGACCTTGCCAAGGCGGCCATTCTCACGGCGCTGTCGCGTTTGGGTGTTGAGTTGACGGACTATGTAGGTCCTAAGGCGCTATTGGTAGAAGCGGAAAAGGTTCTGAAAAAGGCCAAGTTCGACAAACTGGACTGGGTGATCGGCGATCACTTCCCCGCACTGAAGTACAAAGGCGGCCAGAAAGTCCCTGCGGACGTCATTAAGGCCTGGGTTTTTCTGGCCAACAAGCTGAAGCAACCCGGTGGCAATACGTTGTTTGACATCTACCTGGATCAGCTTGCGCCCGAAAGTGCGCGCGCCCTGTCCACCTGGATCTTCGACGCCTGGATCAACTATGACACCGTTCGCCCAGGTGATGAAGAAGCCAATGCCCATGCCGAGAAACATGCCGACCAGAATTGGAAGAGCATGAAGCGATGGATCAAAGACTATACCCGCGAGCAGGCTTTCCGTGAATTATACAACGGTTTCAAAAGCCAGTACCTGAACTCGGGGGCGGCGACCAAAGGTGTTCTGGCGTTGACTAAACATGTCGACCCAGCCCATGCGGCAGCTTCAGTTCGGACTTACCTCAAGCAGCATGGATCACGCACATCTCAGGCCTCATCCCTTCTAGATCTGCTGGCCGCCAAGGGTGATCCGCTGTCGCTGCAGATTGTGATTTCCGCAGCCACCAGACTGAAACAGAAGGGTGTGCAGGCTCATGCTGGACAGTTGATCGAAGCCGTGGCCGAGTCCCGGGACTGGAGCATGGATGAACTCGCTGACCGGACTATTCCAACAGCAGGTCTGAATGAAGATGGCGTGCTGGATTTGCCAGTCGGATCTGAAGAAAAGCCGTACTCAGCCCGTATGGATGACCAGTTCAAGCTTGTTGTCTGCAACCCCGACGGGAAGCAGATCAAGGGTTTGCCGTCGGGCGATGATGACAACACTAAAGCCAGCAAAAAACAACTTTCGGCGTCAAAGCGTGAACTGAAGCAGGTGGTCAGTCTGCAAGGCGAACGCCTTTACGAAGCGTTGTGCGCGGAACGGCGTTGGCCTGTGGCGGACTGGATGCGCGACTTTCGCGATCATCCTCTGATGGGGCGGCTGACAGAACGGGTCATCTGGCTTGGCGAAGACGAAGCCGGTGAGATTGTGACGGCCTTTCGTCCAACCGCCGAGGGCGACTATGTGGGTGCTGAAGACAACGAAGTAGACCCCGGGAGACTTCATTCCATTCGCATCGCGCATGGGGCCTTGCTGACGGAAAGCAATGCCAAAGCCTGGGGCGAACATTTGGCTGATTATGAGGTGAAGCCTCTGTTTGCCCAATTTGGTCGCGAACTTCTGGCACTTAATAAAGAGATGGGTAAAGCGACCCGGATCGAAGACCGTTTGGGTTGGGTCACGGACACGTTCACCTTTCGCGGTTCCAGTACGCGCCTCGGTTATGAGCGCGGCGAAGCTTTAGATGGTGGGTACTTCAACGAATACGTCAAAACATTCCGCAGTGCCGGTCTTTGTGCTGTGATCGAGTTTTCGGGTAATTGTCTTCCCGAAGAAAACGTCGCCGCAGCCCAGATGCATCTGGAATTCGTCAAACTGCACGGGTCAGGACGCCGTGGACGTGCAGTGCCTCTGGCCGACGTGCCGCCGGTACTGCTGTCCGAATGCTGGAATGACTATCGGGAGATGGTTGCCAAAGGCAGCTTTGATCCCGATTGGGAAAAGAAGATGCCATGGATTTAACACCGACTGCTGACAATCCTCAGAAGCTGCCTGCGGAACAACGTTATCAAGACGAGCTCGCTCGCCTGAAACAAGCAGACAAAGACCCGAAGCCAGCGGGCTGGGCACTTTCGCCCCGGGCAGTGCGACGCTTTATTCTGGGCGACAAGGAATTGGACGTCAGCCGCAAGTTTTTTGGCGACGATCCTTTGGTGGACCGCTGCATCGTGGCGTTGATGGGTCATCAGGGATTGATGCTGGTGGGCGAACCCGGGACAGCCAAATCTTTGCTGTCAGAACTTCTGTCTGCGGCGATCGGCGGAACTTCGGGGCTTGTGGTTCAGGGCAGCGCCGGGATCATCGAAGATCATCTGCGGTATGGCTGGAATTATGCGTTGTTGCTGGCCGAGGGACCCAGCGAACGAGCTCTGATCCCGTCTCCGGTTCTGACTGCGATGAAGGAAGGCAGAATAGCCCGGATCGAAGAACTGACCCGTTGCGCTCCTGAGGTGCAGGACGCGATGATTTCACTTCTTTCCGAAAAAACCATCGCGCTGCCTGAATTAGGATCTGGTCGCGAAGTCCGGGCGGAGCGTGGTTTTAATGTTATCGCTACGGCTAACCTCCGAGATTTGGGGGTGAACGAAATGTCCAGCGCGCTAAAACGCCGGTTCAATTTCGAAACTGTCGCGCCGATCGCGGACGCTGCGTTCGAAAAAGAGCTGATTTCGCTCCAGGTTGCAGAACGCATGTCAGAGTATGACTTCCAGACCGATATGCCCGAAGATGTGCTGGACGTGGTGGTGTCAGTGTTTCGCGACCTTCGCACCGGACGTGCCGAGGATGGTGCCGTTGTGGCGCAACCTAAATCCGTCATGTCCACGGCCGAGGCCGTGAACGTGGCACATGGCGCCTTGTTGGACGCTGCATTTTTGTCGGGCGAAAATCCGACAGGTGCGCATGTGGCGCGGCAACTGCGTGGTGTTGTTTTCAAAGATGACGCCGAGGATGCCCGAAAACTGCGCGCTTATGTGGATACGATCGCGCGTGCGCGTGGCCGAAAAAGCAAGGCTTGGGCGTCCTTTCACAAGGCTGCTAAAGATGATGTTTGACCGCTGGCGCAAGGGCTGAACATGCAGGGCGAAGCTCTGATTCATCAGGTACACAAGGGTCTATTCCAACCCGAGGCTGGGCTTTATCTGGCACCGATCCGTCATCACTCCCCGGCCTGTGCTTGGGCTGTGCGTTCAATGATACGCGAACTCAAACCCTCTCGGGTTCTTATCGAAGCCCCCCATGATTTGGCCCACCTGATCCCGCATTTGTTGGACCCGGATACTGTTCCGCCAGTGGCTGCAGCCAGCCTTCTGGATCAGAAATCAGGACCACGTTTGGCGGCCTATTACCCTTTTTGTGTTCATTCACCGGAATGGGTGGCCTTACGTGAAGGGGCCGCGATCGGCGCAGATTTACGTTTCATCGACTTGGGGTCTGACGCTAAAATGATGGCGAGCGACCCGAGTGACACAGGTCCGCGCGCTTTAGTGCAAGAACAGGGATTTGACAGTGGTGACTATGTGCAAGCCCTGTCTAACCGGCTTGGATGCCGCGATGGATATGAACTTTGGGATCACTTGTTTGAGACCCGTCTGGGTGAGGACGACTGGCGCGGCTTTCTGGGCGACGTTGGGGCCTACTGTGCGGCTTTGCGTGCTGCGACGCCTCAGGACGAGATTATCGCGGGAACTGATCCTCAGCGTGAAGAATATATGGCCGCCTGTTTGCGCGATGCTTTGGCAGAAGGAGTGGAAAAGGGCCCTGTGATCTGCGTGATCGGAGGGTTTCACGCGGGACCACTGCTGGACCCTACCTGCACCGCAAAAAGGACCCGCGCCGCTGACAAATCTGAGGCGTCCTCGTATCTGATCCGATACGGGTACAAAGAGTTGGATGCACTCATGGGCTACGGCGCAGGGCTGCCGCAACCGGCCTATTATCAAGCCTTGTGGGATCATGCCGAGGCGCGGAGCTCCAGACCAGACTGGGCGTCTTTGGCACATGCAGTCACAGCTGATTTTGCGCAGCATTTGAGAAAAACAGGGAACGGTGTTTCCGTTCCCGCCCAGGTGGAACTGTTACGTACCGCCGATAGCCTTGCTCGGCTGCGTGGCCGGCCTGGGGCCCTGCGGCATGATCTCTTTGACGGGGTCACTTCGGCACTGTTGAAAGGCGAAGCCAGCAGTGCGGACGTATGGCGCGAACGCTTTACACTGTTCCTGCGCGGGAGTGCCTTAGGTGAAGTCAGCGAAGAAGCCGGCCAGCCTCCTGTCGTGGCGGATGCACGGGCGCAGGCGCGACGATTCCGCTTTGACATTTCAGATGGGCAACGGCGCGAGCGCTCTTTGGATATTCGTCGGAAACCAGCCCATCTTGCTGCATCAAGGTTTGCCCATGCAATGGCGCTGCTGGATACCGGGTTTGCCACAAGAAACGGTGGCCCGGACTTTCTAAACTCGGTTCAGACCGGGCTGCTGTTCGAACACTGGGATTATGCCTGGTCGCCTGGTGTCGAGGGCCGGCTGATCGAGGCGGCGGTTTATGGCGACACTGTAACGGCTGCATGCATGGGCAAACTATTTTCCTATCGACATGCATTGGCGGAAGAGGGTCGCGCAGACAACCTTGAAGCCCTGGTCGGACTGTTCAAACAGGGTCTGTTGGCAGGTCTGGGCACTGACCTCTCGGACTTCCTGTCTGAAATCGGAGGCGCGATCACCCGGTCGGCTGACTTCCCCGATGCGGCGCGCGCCATGGTTGACCTGCACGCAATCGAAACATCACGCGGGCCTCTTTCTCTGCATGAAGCATTAGAGATTGAACCGGTGATGCAGCAAGTGTTTGCGCGGATGATTTACTTGTGTGACGATCTTGCAGGTATGCGAGACGAAGCCGTTCCTCCCTGTCTGGACGCGTTGCGCATGCTAGCGGAACTGATGCGTGGTCCCGGGGCAGAGGCTTTTGATGGACCGTTGTTCGACGCCGCACTTGACCGAGTGGAACTGAGTGATCCCGATCCCGCACTTTTAGGCGCAATTGTTGCAATCGGGGTAGAGGCCGGTCGCAAATCTGGCACTTCTTTGGCAGAGCTGTTGTCCGCGCAGATGAGGGGTAGCACACCGAACCTGCCGACCCGTCTGGCAGGGTTGCGCGGGGTCCTGTCGGTTGCTCCAACGCTGTTGTGGACCGTATCTGGTGTTCTCGGCTCGTTGGACGAGTTTCTGGCAGGTCTGCCAGATGATGACTTCCTCGAAATCCTGCCTCATTTGAGGCTTGCCCTATCCGCTCTGTCTCCGCGCGAAGCTGATCAGGTCGCAGCAGCGCTGACGCGTCGACATGGTGGAAGTGCCGCGGAATTTACTGCGCACTATCACGAAGTCAGTGCCGAAGAGGCCGCGACGGGCATGTCGATAGACACCGCCTTGCGTAAGGAAATTCGGGCTGATGGGCTTGAAGAATGGATCCTCGGAGAAACAGGATGACCGAACAGGATCCAAACAGCATCAAACGTCGTTGGCGCCTTGCCCTTGGGCGCTATGCCGAACGGCAGATGGGCGCACTTTCGGGAGCGGATGCGCGCGCGGATCAGGCACTGGATTACCTATATGGCCGCGAATACCAAAAGCGTGGCCTTCACCGGCCAACCGGACCCGGTTCGCTCGACCCCACGCAGATGAAAGCCCTGGACTGGCTGGGAGAAGCTCGAAAGCTGTTCCCACAAACCGTCTTCGAGGTGCTTCAAGATCATGCGCTGGATCGCTATGGTTTGTCCGATTTGTTGGATGACCCCAAGACGCTCGAAAACCTTGAACCCAATCAGGACCTGCTGAAAACCCTGCTTAGTTTTCACGGTCGCGCCAAACCGGAAATAAAAGAGAAATTGCGTCAGGTGGCGGATGCGGTCATTCAGGATATTCTGCGACGGCTTAAGTCAGACGTACAGCGTGCTTTTTCAGGCCGTCGCAATCCGTTCAAGCGATCCCATGTGGCGTCGGCTGCGAATTTCGACTGGCGTGGAACATTACGGCGAAACTTGAAGAACTTTGACCCCGAAAGCGGCCGGATTATCGCAGACGATTTACGCTTTGTGTCACGTGAACGTCGGCGATTGCCTTGGTCCGTAGTCCTGTGTGTAGATCAATCAGGGTCAATGACCGACAGCATTATCCATTCAGCTGTAATGGCAGCGATTTTGTCAGGCCTGCCGGGTGTGAACGTTTCTATGGTCTTGTTCGACACATCAATCCTGGACGTCACGGATCGCCTGACCGATCCCCTTGAAACTCTGTTATCCGTTCAATTGGGGGGCGGAACAGACATAGGACGAGCGGTTGAATACTGCGAGCGTTTTGTCGAGACACCTGAGCGCACAGTCTTTGTTCTAATCTCGGATTTCGCTGAAGGTTCCAGCCCCCGCAGGCTCTGTCGTGCAGTCGCCCGCATGAGGGAAGCGCAGGTCAGGATGATCGGGTTATCCGCACTGGATGATCTGGGTGATCCCTATATGGACAGGCAGATTGCCGAACGGCTCGCCGGGTTGGGAATGAATATCGCTGCAATGACACCTGACCGTCTTGCGCTGTGGTTGGCCGAGGTGATGCGGTGAGCTTGCTCAACCTGATTGCGTCATTCGATGATGATGCTCTGGTCGCTTTGGCAAGCAAGGGCCTGTTGCGCCGGGCGTCCAAAACCGTCGGCGACGCGCTTATCACGCAAATTGACGAGGGCAGTGCAGATGTAGAAGTGGGTGACCATAAGGTCTCAATACCCAGGGCCGGACCCCAGCAGGCGACGTGCGACTGCCCGGCTCCGGGAGTATGCAGCCATATCCTGACTGCAATGTTGGCCTTGCGAGAGCGCTTGAACCAACAGGGAACAGATAGCCAAGACGCACTTGCTGCGCATGAAGGTGAAGAAACTACCCCCGATATCGAAACTGCTTGGCCAATACCAACGGCTGTCGAGGATATTGCCGCAATAGGATCATCGGTTCTTCGCAAGTTTGCCGGTGCCGATTACAGCGGCGCGCTTGTTCTCGCTGGATCGGTTGAGGTCGAAGACCGCGGCTCGAATGTTGCAATAAAATTCTCAGCGCCGGAGGCGACGGTTACATTTGTCGCGGGGCAGTCGCTTAACGCAGCACTTTACAAAGGGCCCACTTCTCGAAAACGGTTGGCTATTGCTGCAGCAGCACAAGCGATCAGAGATCGCGCTGGCGTAAAGAGAGATGCTTTTGCAGTTGGAAACGAAACAGCTCCTGCTCTTGCAGATGACATATTACAGGCGACCAGGGATGCGATAGAGGCCGCTGTTCCGCAGGTTTTTCGCGGGTCGCCTTCATTGGCACAAGAGCGGTTGTTTGATTTGGCTATTTCGACCAAGGTGCAGTCCGCCCCGCGCCTGACTGCACTGTTGATGTCATTGTCGGTACAAGCAGGTTGGGCATATAATGGCGACATCCGGTTTGACGGGGGACAGTTTTTGGGCGCATTGGCAAATGCCTATGGGTTAGTTGAGGCGCTTAGAAAATCTCCGAATGAGGTTGACCTTTTAGGAGCGGCGAAGCGTAAATTTGCACCAGCAGAATCGATGGATCTTTGGGTGTTGGGGTCAACCGGATGGACGTCCATCAGTGGGGCCCGAGGGCTGACCGTGTTTCTTCTAAACCCCGATACGGGGAGATTCCACACTGCTACTTTAGCCCGTGGGGCCGGTATGGATGGGACCTTCACACCTTCCCGAGCTTATGAAAGTCCGCTTTGGGGTGTGTCATCAGTTGCGGAACTCTCTGGGAAGGCCGTAACTTTGAGCCAACCCCTTTTGGCGCAGGATGGGCAGCTTTCGACCTCTGAAAAGACCCAGGTCAGCGTCAAAGGGTCGGTGTCTTCGAACGATCTGCAAAGCTGCATGTCTCTGATCCGTGAATGGACTGCGCTACGAGTGCACTTACGTGGTCGGATCGAAAACGGTCTGAAGCGTGGAGCGGTTACTGTTCCGGCATTGATTGCGCCTACTGCGATAAAAGAGCCGCTATTTGATGATGTTTCCCAACGATATAGCTGGCAGATTCAAGACCAATCCGGCGCAATACTTCACCTGTCGGCGCGACCGCAGAACATGGAAAACCTCAAGAATTTACATGCCCAGTTTTCCGCTACTTCTGCCCTGTTGATCGAAAGTTCCGTAGAAAGTGGAGAGTTGGTTCACAGGCCTGTTTCGCTGTTACAGCCTAACGGATCCGGGATTAAGGCAGTTGACTTGTATTTTCAGGCTTCTGGTGACCGAAGTATATTGTCGCAGGCCAAGGCGCGCGCATTGCGAAGTTTTCTTCAGTTTCAAGGCCCTAAGACGTCGAGGCCTCAGACCGGCTTTGCCGCTGAGGTTCTAAATCACCTGGCTGAAACCTGTCGGCATCTGAATCCGGAGACACTGAGTCACCTCGCGAAACGTGCAGAGGCACGACAGCTTCCGCTGCTTGCACAGTTGCTTGAACGATCGGCCGAAGAAGCAGCCCCGCGTGGCCTTCTCGCAGCAGCATACATTTGCACGGAAATCACGATGGCTCAGGAGCTTGGCAAATAGGCGTTAAAATCGAGGACGCGGCCCTAACTAATTAGTTTTCCCGAGAGGGAGCGCAGCACCTTCACTCTGACATTTCAGGGCGTTCAGATTATCCAAACCCTGCCGCCCCCAAAAGGAGATTGTGGCACTTTAAGCCCTCCACAACGAATCAAGAACGGCCCAAAGCTGCCTTTCATCGACCATTCAAGATGCTGCGGCTGCAGCCTGCTTTGCGGTCATTCGCTGCGAGCGCAAAGTCTGGACGAGACCGAAGTCCTGACTGAGCTTCAAGCCCGGCTCTCAGCGATCATTATCTACTACCCAAGGCAATATCACAGCATGACACCACTCAAGCTGTTCATCCGGCATTCACAGAATGGCGCCAAATAGACACGCCCGGCAAAGTGAAATTTTTCGCCGGGCGCTTTGTCTGTTCTCGCGGATCAGAAATTTACGGATACAGGCGAAGCGAGCTTTGACCCGGTCACCTGCGCTACCGTGGCTGGGGTGCCAAGCGTGGCTGTATCGGGGGCCGGACAATGCTGCACCGAGTAAGGCAAGTAGTAGAGGTCCGCTTCGGCTTTGAACGATTCTGCACCATCCAGAATTTCGCCTCGATAGACGGTGATGTTCATTCCGTTGGGGGCTCCCGTCTCGGCGTCCGCGAGAAACGCAAACATGCGGATTTCGAAACTGTTGCCTTCGACCTTGGTAACGCTGGCAGGGCTGTCGGTGAACTTCACACCAGCAGCACCAAACATCCAACCCCCAACAATGTCAGCAGTGCCATCGGCATCAACATTCATGATGTTTTGGTAGGCCCCGCCATTGGGCAGCACGCCTGTCACTTCAACAAACCAGGTGCCAACAAGGTGTTTCTGGACCACGTTGGTGTCGTCAGCAGCGACGGTTGTTGTCGCAGTGAAAATGACGCTCAGAAAGAACAGGATGCTATGTAGCAAGCCTTTCATGTCTGTTTCTCCATTTCGTGTGCGTGCGAGTTTCAGAATTGCTGAGCGGCGTCAGTGGCGAATACGTCGATGTCGGTCGCTATTTGCCCTGTCATTTCTTCAAACACTTGGGTTGCAGGCCGCTCACCCGCGTCCGCCCATCGTTTGAAGAGGGTCATTACTGTAGTGGTTATCATGTCCGGGAGGCCAAGCGCTTCCAATCCCGCTTTTTGCTCTTCGTAGGACATGCTGACATATTGGATGTCCTTGCCAAGCGCATTGGAAAAAGCTTTCGCCACATCATAGTAGCTGATCGCACGCGGGCCGGTGATTTCGTAGATTTCACCATTGAACTCATTCGACGTGAGAGCAATGAACGCGGCCCTGGCAACATCCCGTGTATCGACCATCGGGATACGCGCATTCCCCAGATACTGCGCAAACATTCCGTTGTTCTTCATATAGCCGGCATGCATCTCCACAATGTTCTGCATGAAGTAATGCGGCCTGAGAATGACATACTCGAGCCCACTTGCTTGCAGATAGGCATCCGCATCCGCATGATCTTCATACATCGGCAGGCCTTCGGCATCGTTGGCCGGTTCCGCCGAAAGCCGGACAATCTTACGAACACCGGCGGAAACGGCGCGATCAATCAACCCCTTGTGCAGGTTGGGCATGTCGGGCGAAGGGCTGCTGAGCAGGGACACCGTATCAATGCCGCCAAGCGCGGTCTCAATGCCGGACCACTCCCCCAATGCCCCGCGAATGGTCGGCACGTTTTGGGCAGCAAGACTTGCGGCGCTCTCATCGCTGCGTGCCAGTACTTTGTAGTTTTCGGCACTGTCCTTCAACAGACCGACAAGCGGGGTTCCAATATTACCGGTGCCACCAATGACAAGGATGTTGTTGCTCATGGTCTTTCTCCATCTGCATTGCGTAGAAAACGCGGGTTTCGTTGACAGCCATGAATAGAGGCTTCGAAAATGATGCGGAACTTGCTATTATTGCGTTTCTTCGTTCCATTTTTGCACCAATTGCTGGAGGTCGTTATGAAGGTATTTGAATGGGATGATCTCCGGATATTCCTCGCGGTCCAGCGCGGACGGTCTGTGCGGGCAGCCTCGAAATTGCTGAATGTCAGCCATTCAACCGTTTCACGACGCTTGCAGGCCATGGAGGAACAGATCGGGATCAAGCTCTTCATCCGCCAACCGGAAGGTTTCATCCTGACCGAGATCGGCGAGGCCATGGTGGAACGGGCCGAACGTGTGGAAAGCGAGATCATCAGCATGGAGCGGGAAGTGTTCGGCCGCGATGCCCAACTGGCCGGGCCGGTGCGCATTTCGGTGCCCCCGTTGTTGGCACAGCATCTGCTTATGCCCATTCTCGCCGAATTCACGGCTCTCTATCCCGATATAGATATTGATTTGGATGCGACGTTCGAAGTCGCCGATCTCAGGCGCCGCAATGCGGATATTGCGATCCGGTTCTCGGAAACCCCTGACCCAGGCCTCGTTTGCCAAAAACTGCCGGATATAGCCAACCTGATTTACGCCACACCAGAATACATCGAAACGCATAAGTTTGACGGGCCAGATCCCGACGCCCGGTGGGTTGTTCTTGGGAGCAAGGAAGTCCTGGCGCACTGGCGGCAGGGGTCGACCTATTCAGCTTGCAAAACTCAGCACGTTATATCTGACATGCAGGCACAGGTTAGCGCCGTGAAAGCGGGGTTGGGCTTTGGATATCTGCCCTGTTTCGTGGCGGACGCAGATCCTAGATTGATGCGCCTTGCCAACGCTAAACCGCAATTCATCCCAGCATGGGTTCTGACCCACCCTGATCTAAACTCGACTGAACGTGTCCGGATTTGCGCACGCTTCCTAACTGGCGCAATTTGGCGCATCGAACACATAATCCTGGGAGGAAGGCTTTAAGTAGTCTGATATGGCTGGTTCGATTGTTGGAGCCTGACTGGCCGCCGATCTATTGACACCCTTTCTTCCGGCGTCTGTGGTCCGTATGCTCATCCTTCATTGGGCTAAATGCAGAACTTCCTGTGATGAGAATAAATGGCCGGTTAGGTCTACCATTCTCACGCGATTTGGCTGCGGCTGCTAAATGCTGCAATTGCTCGCTCGGTAAAGTGGGCTCGTTGCTGCCATCGGGAGGATGCAGCATGTGGGCCTGAGAATCCGTTTGCTCCGTTAAGGACGGCCCAAAGGAGACCTTCATCCAAACGAGTAACGCTGCGGTGCAGCTTTCGTATTACTGCCATTCGTGCGGCCCGCAGCATTTGCTGCCTCCGTTGATGGTGATACGAAGCAATGCATGAATTCACCGTGCTTACTCCAACACCGGATTTCAGGTGTTCCAACATTTCCAAAAGAAGCGACAGGTGCCACCGTTGGTTGAATGGGTTTGAAAGATCAGCCGACAGGCCTGCCGGCTGATTCCCATGCAAAAAGTGGACTATCCCGGCTATTCAGCGGGGAAGTGATGTCAGCCCAAAACAGTCTGAACTGCGCGCGCCGTTGCGGCGACCACTTGATCTGCTTCTGCGCGGCTCAGGCAGAACGGCGGTGCAAAGCCCAGAATATCGCCCTGCGGCATTGCACGGGCAATCACCTTGTCCTGTTCCAAAAGCTTGGCCGAGATCAGTGGACCGATCTTGTCTGCGGCATCAAAGAAGGTACGTCTGTTCTTGTCCTTCACAAATTCCACCGCACACAGCATGCCCTCACCGCGGACGTCACCGACGTGAGCATGGCTCGATAGCGCCTCTGCCATGGCGGCGTTCAGATAGGCCCCAGTCTCACCTGCGTTCTGCACCAGATTCAGCTCGTCGATCAGCTTGAGATTGGCAATACCGGCGGCGGCACCGATCGGATGCGCTGAGTAGGTCCAGCCGTGTCCGATCGGGCCGTTATCGTCAGTGCCCTGCTCCAGCACTTTCCAGACTTTGTTGGAGACAATGGAACCCGAAAGTGGCGCATAGGCCGATGTAAGACCCTTGGCGATGGTGATGATGTCCGCTTCGATCCCGTAGTGATCTGAGCCGAACATGGAGCCAAGGCGCCCGAAACCGGTGACGACCTCATCAGCGACCAGCAGGATGTCGTGTTTTTTCAGAACCGCCTGGATCGCCTCCCAGTAGCCGGCAGGCGGCGGAACGATACCGCCGGTGCCCAGAGCGGGCTCTCCGATGAAGGCCGCGATGGTGTCCGCACCTTCGCGCTCAATTAGCGCTTCCAATTCGGCGGCACAGTGGGCCACAAACTGCTCCTCGCTCTGATCCAGATCTTCGCGGCGGTAATAATAGGGTGCTTCGGTATGGATGACCTGCTCTACCGGCAGATCGAACTTCTTATGGAACAACTCCAACCCGGTCAACGAACCGGTGACCAGCCCAGAACCATGATAGCCGCGCCAGCGGGAGATGATTTTCTTTTTCTCCGGGCGACCCAGGATGTTGTTGTAGTACCATATCAATTTGACATTGGTTTCATTCGCGTCCGAGCCACCGAGGCCAAAGTAAACTTTGGACATGTTTTTCGGCGCGCGGTCCAGGATCATTTTCGACAAGGTGATCGACGCCTCGGTGCCGTGGCCCACATACGAGTGGTAATAGGCCAGCTCCTTAGCTTGTTCGCCAATTGCCTCTGCGATCTCTTGCCGGCCATAGCCGACGTTCACACAGTAAAGGCCGGCAAAGGCGTCCAACAGCTCGTTGCCGTCACGGTCTTCGATGAAGACGCCGGATGCGGTCTGGATCACCCTGTTCGGGCTTTCACCGCGGGCGTGCTGGGCCAGATGGGTTGAGGGGTGGAAAAAATTCTCGCGGTCCCACTGGTCGAGTTGATCATTCTTCAGCATTTTGCTTCCTTTCTCGTCCGCGAGAGGTTCAGGCCCAGTCGCGGCAAACGTATTTAATCTCAGTGAATTCTTCCATGCCTAGCCGCGCACCTTCGCGGCCAAGGCCGGATTGCTTGGTGCCACCAAACGGGATCGGTGCACCTGTTACTTTGGTGCGATTGACGGCCACCATACCGTATTGCAGGGCGCGGCTCAGCCGGTATATGCGGCGCGGATCATGGCTGTGGAGATAGGCGACCAATCCGTATTCGCTGTCGTTGGCACGGGCGATTACTTCTTCTTCGGTATCGAAGGCGGTAATTGGGGCGACGGGGCCGAATGTCTCCTCAGACATGATCAGAGCACCCTCAGGCACATCAGTCAGAACAGTGGGTTCATAGAACAGCGGCCCCAGTGGATGCCGCTTGCCGCCGCAGGTCAGTCTGGCACCTTTGGCCAGTGCATCCGCGACATGCTCCTCCTGTTTCTGCACCGCCTTTTCGTTCATCAAGGGACCGAGGTCGCGGTCATCCATGCCCTTGCCGATTGTCAGGGCTTTGGCGGCTTCTGTGAACCTCGCGCAAAACTCAGCATAGACCGGGCGCTCAACAAAGATCCGGTTGGCGCCAAGGCAGTCCTGACCGGAGGTGGCGAACTTGGCCTTGATGGCTTCATCCACAGCTTTGTCCAGATTGCAGCCTTTGAAAACAATCACCGGCGCGTGGCCGCCCAACTCCATCACCAACCGTTTCACGGTGTCTGCGGACTGGCGGTAAAGCAACTTGCCGATATTGGTCGAGCCGGTGAAGGACAGCGCCCGCACCCGGGTATCACGAGTCCAGGGCTCAACCACGGTAGAAGCTTTGCCCGTCACGATGTTGAACACACCCGGCGGGAAGCCTGCGCGTTCCGCCAGTTCTGCCAGTGCAAGGGCGCTAAACGGGGTTTCGCCTGAGGGATGCGCCACAATCGTGCAGCCCGCCGCTAGGGCCGCTGCGGCCTTGCGGGTCAGCATGGCAGAGGGGAAGTTCCACGGCGTGATCAGCGCCGCCACTCCCATCGGCTCGCGCCACAGTTCCACCTCGGCGTTCGGCAAGTGGCTGGTTACGCCTTCGATATTGGGTCGTTTAGCCTCTTCTGCGTAGAACTCCACAAATGCCGCGCCATAGTCGATTTCACCGCGCGCTTCAGACAAGGGTTTGCCCTGTTCCAGCACCATGATGCGGGCAAGGTCTTCTTTGTGTTCCAACTGAAGTTGGAACCAGCGGCGCAGAATTGCGGAACGTTTTTGCGGCAAAAGACCAGCCCATGCCGGAAACGCAGTCTGAGCTGCATCAACTGCGGCAGAGGATTCTTCTGCTGATAGGCTCGCCGTATGCCCCAGTTCTGCGCCGTCCGCCGGATCGCTGACTGGGAAAGTTTCGCCGTTGTCAGCTGCGCACCACTTGCCGTTTATATAGGAAAATGAGCGCACCAAGGCCTTGTCGGCAATGTCCGCACGGGCAGAGAGAGCGGTCTCTGTCATGTTTGTCCTCCTCACGTCTTGCAGAGGAAACTGACGGTTTAGAACAGAGGAAGTGACTGAAGTTAAATGGTCGCGCAGAATAAATAGCTGCCGCTCGGGTGCTTTCGCGCTTAATCAGTCGTTGCCAAGCAGAATTTCCAGTGGCGGCACGCCCGCTCCTTTCACGGGCTTGGTCACCACATAGGTGAAGTAACGGCTAAGGCCGATGCGGGCGTCCAGCATCTCATCGATCAGGCGCTGATAAGCGTCGATATCTCGAGTAACGATCTGCAAAAGGTAGTCAAATCCACCCCCAAGCGCCCAGCAGGCAATCACTTCGCTGTATCGCTGCATGGACGCTTCAAAAGCACGGAAACTGGCGGCGGTGTGATCGGCGATCTCTGCTGCGACGAAAACGGTCACGTGGGGCGCCAGTTTCTTGAGGTTGATCCGGGCGCCGTAGCCTTCGATAAGCCCAGCCTGTTCCAGCTTTTTCAGCCGGTCCCAGCAGGGGGTTGGCGACAGGCCAATCCGCTCGGCCAGCGCGGCCTTGGTGATGCGGCCCTCGGTCGAGAGCACGCGCAGAATGTCGAGGTCGCGCTGATCCAGTTGCATGCACGGGCCCTATCAGGCACTGGTGACGCCGACAACCGCCACGCAGTCACCGGACTTGATCAGGCCGGGGAAATGGCGGCTGATCACCAACCCGGCACGCAGGGCCCGGTATTCCACGGGCGGCTGCCCGGTTCGATCCAACGGCCAAACGCGAGCGATCAGGTCCCCCTTGGCGACCGGCTCGCCCAGATCAGCCATCACCTCGTAAAGACCGTCGCCTTCGCTGAACAAAAAGCAGTCGTCATCCGGCATCGTCAGGCTCACGGTCTCATCAATCTGCATCTCACCTTGCAGGATGCCGAAATGGATCAGCACATTGCGCAGGCCCTTCTTGGCAATGGAATTGCTGCGCGCCGAGGATGAACCGCCGCCGCCAAGCTCTGTGGTGACCAGAACTTTGCCCATCTCTTCAACCGCGGTGTCATACATGCCCGCACTGTCAATCTCCAATAGCTCCACCGAATAGGGCGCGTTGAACGCCTTCATCGCCGCAAAGCAGGCCTCCTGTGTGGCTTTGTCATCCAGGATATGCGCCGCGGCAAAGGGGACGAAGTCCAGCGTTTTACCACCAGAGTGGAAATCAACCGCCACATCCGCCAGCGGCAGCAGTACACGCTGAAAATAGTCTGCGATCTTTTCGGTCACTGTGCCGTCTGGGCGGCCCGGGAAGGACCGGTTCATATTGCCCTTGTCTATGGGCGAAGTGCGCGTACCAGCGCAGAACGCCGGATAGTTAAAGGCAGGCACGATGATCAGCCGCCCGGTCACATCGTCGGCGCCGGTGGTTGCGGCCAGCTCATGCAGGGCAATCGGGCCTTCGTATTCATCGCCGTGATTGGCACCGGTCAAAAGCGCGGTCGGCCCCTCGCCGTTCTTGATCACAGTCAGCGGGATCATCACCGACCCCCAAGCGCTGTCATCGCGGCTGTAGGGCAGTTTCAGGAAACCATGGTGCACCCCGTCCTGATCAAGCGGAATGGTGGGGGAGATCGGGTTTGGCTTCATGGATTAGTCCTTTACCAGCAGTTTGCGCGGCACGTTGGACAGGCATTCCGGGCCGTCCGCGCCGATGCGGATGCTTTCGGTGATCTCGAAACCCCAGTCCTCCATCCAGAGGCCGGTCATGAAATGGAAGGTCATATTCTCTTCCAACACCGTCGTATCACCGGGGCGCAAAGACATGGTGCGCTCACCCCAATCCGGCGGGTAAGAAACGCCAATCGGGTAACCGGTGCGGCTGTCCTTCTCGATGTCGTATTTCTTAAGCACCTTGAAGAATGCCTTGGCAATGTCCTCGCAAGTGTTACCTGCCCTGGCCATTTCCAACCCTGCATCCATGCCTTCGAGAACTGCTTTTTCCGCATCCAGAAAAGTCTGTGTTGGCTTGCCGAGGAAGACTGTGCGTGACAGCGGGCAATGGTAACGGTGCACAACACCTGCGATTTCAAAGAACGTGCCTTCGCCGGATTTCATTGGCAGGTCGTCCCAGGTCAGATGCGGAGCCGCGGCATCCGGCCCCGAAGGAAGCAACGGCACAATGGCGGGGTAGTCGCCGCCAAAGCCCAAATCCTCGTCATAGCGAAGACCTGCGTCATAGATTTCGGCTGCCAGATCGCACTTGCGAATGCCCGGCTCGATCTTGTCAAAGATGCGCTTGTGCATCCGCCCAACGATCTTGCCAGCCTGGCGCATATAGGTGAGTTCGGCCTCGGATTTCACCGCGCGTTGCCAGTTTACCAAAGCGTTGGCATCACCAAAGCGAGCGTTGGGCAGATGTTTCTGTAGCGAGGCATAGGCGGCGGCGGTGAACCAGTAATTGTCCATCTCAACGCCGATATTGCCGCCGTCCAGGCCACGGTCCTTCAGCTGCGCCGACAGGTAATCCATTGGGTGGCGTTCGGTCGATTGCACGTAGTGGTCCGGGTAGCCGATGATATTAGCAGGATCCATGAAACAGGTGCGCAGGGCACCATTGGCATCCTGACCACGGCCATACCAGATCGGCTCGCCTTCCATGCTCAGCACCACACATTGATGCACATAGAAAGACCAGCCGTCATAGCCGGTCAGCCAGTTCATGTTGGACGGGTCGGTGACGATCAGAAGATCGAGACCGCGGCGGGCCATTTCTTCTCGGGTCTTATCCAGGCGCTCTTGGTATTCAGCGCGGGAGAAATACAGCTTGGGGTCTGCCATATGCGTGGTTCCTGATTGATCAGCTGGAGAAAGTGGAGCCGGCACCCGCCGCATCTGCGCGGTTGCCTGCAAGAGTTGCGATGGCGGTGTCCTGAACACCGGTACCGGTCAAATCGGCGATGATCAGATCACTGTCCGATTGGCGGCCGGTGGCTTTGCCCGAAGTGACATCACCCAACTCGGTAAAGCTTCGGTCCTTGGAGATCAGTCCGGCTTCGATGGCACTGCGCAGCTCACCCTTGACGGCGCACTGCGCTTGGCTGTCGGGGACGTACAGGTCTGCCTTGGTCAGGCAGGCTGGCTCAATCTCACATTTGTGCTCCTGATCGGATCCCATCGCAATAACCAATTGCCCCGGCTGCAGCCACTCTGCCTGAATCACAGGCGCAGCTGCGGGTGTGGTCGTAACAACGATATCCGCCGAGGCGACGGCATGGGCCACGTCCGAGCTAACGGTTACATCAATTCCAAGGTCCTGGCGCACGCTGGAAGCTGCGGTTTCAGCCTTGGCTTGGTCCCGAGCCCAAATCACGGCGCTTTTTACCCCGCGCACCAGGGTCATGGCCTTGAGTTGCATCTTCGACTGCACCCCGGCACCGATGATGCACACATGCGACGCGTCCGTCCGCGCAAGGTGGCGGGCTGCAACTGCCCCCGCGGCAGCGGTACGCACATCCGTGAGATAGCCATTGTCCAGAAGCAGCGCCTCGAGAATGCCGGTCCGGCTGGAAAACACCACCATCAGCCCCGTTGTGCTTGGCAGACCAAGCTTGGGATTGTCGAAAAATCCCGGACTCATCTTCATCGCAAAACTATCGATCCCCGGCACATAAGCGGTTTTCACACAAACCTCGCCATTGTGATCCTGCACCGGCAGCGTCATGATCGGAGGCATCACCACTCTGCCTCCGGCAAGCGTCGTAAAGCCCTGTTCGACGCAATCCACCGCGTCACCATCCAGTGGCACCAGATCGCGGAGTTCCGCTTCGGTCAGAATCTTGATGTCAGGCATCTACGCCTCCATTGGCTTCGGTTTCTACATCGACGTTTTCCCCGTCGATGATGCGCTTGTGCAGGCCCATGTCGATGTTCTGACCGCTGACCAGCGCAGCACAATGGCCGGGGTGTTCTATCTTACCCGCGAGCAGAGCGGCGATGCCGACACTTCCAGAGCCTTCGATGATCTGGCGTTCTTCGAAATAGGCATGGCGGATGGCAGCCGCGATTTCCTCTTCCGAGACCAGCACCACCTCATCGACAAGAGCCTTGGTCATTTCAAAGGTATAGGCATTGTCGAGCCCAATTCCGCCGCCCAGGGAATCGGCGAGTGTTGCTTTTTCCTCCACCTGAACCGGCTTGCCCACCTTGAGACATTCATACATTGCTGCGCCACGTTCCATGGTAATGCCGATCACCCGGATATCCGGGTTTGCAGACTTCAGCACGATGCCCACGCCGGAAATCAGCCCGCCGCCGGACAGGGGCACCAGCACGGTTTCCAAATCCGGCGCCTGTTCCAGCAATTCCAGTGCAACCGTGCCCTGACCAGCGATAATGTCGCGGTGATCAAAGGGCGGCAACATGGTCATACCTTCGGCGACCAGCCGGTCGACCTCGACCTGCGCATCGTCTTGCGATCGGCCCACAATGCGGACCTCGGCGCCGTGGGATTTGATGCCTTCAACCTTATTCTGCGGCACTAATTCAGACATGCAGATGATGCAGCGCACTCCGGCCTGAGCGGCGGCATAGGCAAGCCCGCGTCCATGATTGCCAGTTGAGACACCCACGACCCCCGCCGCGCGCTGTTCATCCGTCAGCGACATGACCGCATTGGTGGCGCCACGCAGTTTGAAACTGCCGGTGATCTGTGTACTTTCCAGCTTCAGCGCGACCTGCCCGCCGCTCAGCTTGCTGAGCAAGGGCGAGTCCACAAGGGCTGTCCGCCGGATACGCCCGGCAATCCGTGCCTGTGCTTGATAGCTGTCCTGAAGGGTGATTTTTTTCGTCATTGGACCTGCCTTGCCTGATTAGAGTTCGAAAAGCCGGCCATAGCCCGGCACTGAATCCGTGATCCCGGCCAGCCGCAGGCAGCGCCAGACCATCGCCTGGTTCGAACTGACAACTGGCTTGCCCAGTCGGTTTTCGATCCGCTGAATACAGGTAGCGGCGCGCAGCGCGGTGCAGGACAGGAATAGCGCATCTGCCCGATCATCGTAGGCCGCAATCCCGGCTTCAATGATACTGTCCTCGGAAATACGTGCCATCTGACGGTCGTCGGTCAGCCCGAAACAGGTAGCGCTGACTACCTCCGGTCCATGCGTTGAGAAATACTGCACCAGCTCATCCGTCACTGCCGTGCTGTAGGGCGTCAACACCGAGACCCGCTTGACCCCCAGCGCTTCAAACGCATCAAAGGCGGCAGAACTGGGGGTGACGCACGGTGTATCCGGCTTGGCCACATTCAGATGCCGTGTGACAGCATCATTACCCAAGACGATTGAGGCCGCGGTGCAGCCGTAGGCCACGACATCCACCTCTTCATCAGGCAGGATTTGCGCCGCGGCCTCACTCAGCCGCGGGCCGGTCCGCAACAGAGTTTCCTTGGTGGTCGGGTTCTCAAACGCGATCCGGTTTGTATAAACGCCCACCTGATCCGGGTCACAGATCCGGGCAAAGTCGCGCTCTGAGGTGTGGTCTGTCGCCAGCGCCACCAAGGCGATCCGTTTTTTGACCGGGCGATCGTCCATCAAGGCAGGAACGCGCGAGGGCGTGGAGTGAATATCCAAGGCCATTTTCTTTCCTAAATAACAAGAACCGGAGTTTCAGACAGGCTTGTCACTTTGTGTGAGACGCTGCCCAGAAGAACCCCTTCCAGCGAGCCAAGACCGCGGCTGCCGATTACGATCAGATCATGTCCGTACTCTTTGGCAAACCCGGTGATAGTGCGGGCCACCGGCCCGGCTTTGACAAACGCGCGCGGTTCTGAAATGCCGCTTTCCACCGCCAGTGACTTGCCGCGCTCGGCAACCTCCTTGGCGTGACTGCGCATGATATCGTCCAGATCAGCGGGCTCGTCAGGGCGCACCATATGCATGGAGGCCTCCAGCAGCGAATGATGGCGGTAGACTGTCAGCAGCGTCAGCTCTGCCCCGCAGAGCTTCGCCAGTTCCGCCGCCTTTGCCAACGCAGCCTCGGCGCCTTGCGAGCCATCAAAGGGAACCAAAATGGATTTGAACATCGCCTGGGCTCCTTACTTTGCAAAGGCCAGGTCGCGCAGGAACAGCGCAATCTGGGGGAAGAAGATCAGCGCCACCGACACCCCCAGCAGCATCAGGATGAAGGGAGGAGTACCGCGTACCACCTCGGCATAGGGGCGCTTGAATACGGCGATGGCGGTAAAGATATCGCAGCCGAACGGCGGAGTAGCAGAGCCGATAGCCACCTGCAGGGTGATGATGGTTCCGACAAGCACAGGATCGATGCCCACCGATTTTACCACCGGGGCAAAGACCGGCACCAGTACCAGGATCACCACAATCGGATCGACAAACATGCAGCCGATGAAAAAGGCGATGGAGATCACAAACAGCACGCCGATCGCGCCCATGTCGGCAATACCGATGGCGCCCAGAATCTGCTGCGGCACCTGCGCAAAGGAAATCACCCATGAAAATGCCGCGCCCGCGCCCACCAATATGAACACGATGGCTGTGATCAGCCCGGTGGATTTTGCAGTGTCATACACATCCGCCAGCGACATCGAGCGGAACACGCCCACCTCAAGGATCAGCGCATAAAGAACGCAAGCCGCCGCCGCCTCAGTAGGGCTGAAGACGCCGCCGTAGATGCCTCCGATGATGATCACTGGAAACCCCATCGGCCACAGTGCCTGCCGCATTGTCTGCAGCCGCTGGCTCCAGGTTGCTTTGGGTTCGGTCGGGACGTTGTTACGCACTGCATAGATGTAGGCGTAGATGGAAAACAGCACCAAGATCAGCAAACCGGGCCCGATGCCCGCAATGAACAGCTCGGCGATTGAGGTGCTGGAAACCACGCCGTAGATGATCATGCCGATGGAAGGCGGGATCAGGAAAGCAATGTCGCTGGCATTCACAATCAGCGCCAGCACAAAACTGTCTTTATACCCTGCCTTCAGCATCCGGGGGCGCAGCGGGGAACCGATGGCGACAACAGTGGCTTGGGTGGAGCCTGATACAGCACCAAACATGGTGCAGGCGGCGGCTGTGGAAATCGCCAGCCCGCCGCGGATGTGACCTATATAGGCCATCACCACATTGATCAGCCGCCCGGCTGACTGGCCGCGGGTCATGATGTCCGCAGCAAAGATGAACATCGGCACTGCAATCAGCGAGGCAGGGCGGATGCCCGCCATCATCTGCTGCACCATGGTTTCGGTCCGAGCCAGATCGCCGAACATCATCAGAAAGCCGATGAAAGCGCCAGCAATCAGCGGGATCATCATTGGAAAGCCCAGAAGCAGCAGGGCAATCATGGTCAGGAAAATTGTAGCGGCCATGGATTCAACCTCAGATCTCGATCTCTTCCGCGCTCTCGTATCCCTCTTGCACTTGGGTCGAGAGATAGATGCCGGAAGAGGTGAAGTTGCGCACAGCAGTGAGCAGGTACTGTATGCCGGTCATGAAAAAACCTGCGGGTACCCAGACCAGGATGAGCCAGACCGGAACTTGCAAGGCAGGCAGTACCCGGCCGCGCGACGCCTGCGCGGAAATGTATTTCACCGAATAGTAGCAAAGCAGGAACATAAACCCGGCGGTGATCAGGGCGATAACCACCATCAAAACCTTGCGGGCCCGTGGTGGCAGCGCGTCATAGATCGCCGACATTCGGATATGACGGGCGTGGCGGGCGGCGTAACTGATGCCAGCAAAAGTGATTAAAATGATCAGGATGCGGTTCAGCTCTTCTGAGAAGAAGATAGAGTGGCCAAGCAGGAAACGTCCGACCACATTGGCCACAGTATTGGCAGCCATCAAAAGCACGCCAGCCGCCAGCAGAAAGGACTCGGTCCGGCTGATTGCTGCGTCCAGAATGCCCAGAAAGCCAGGCAGAGCGGTCTCGTGTGTCGTCATTGTTCCCCCCAAAATACCTTCTGGCGGCAGGCCGGGTTGATGCAGCCTGCCACGGTTGCTTTTTCTGGGCGTCAGTTGGCGGTGGCTGCCAGGTCTTCCTTCATCTGCGCAAGGATTGCAGCGCCGCTGTCGCCAGTCATCTCAATGAACTTGGCCTCAACCTCAGTAGCCGCTTCCTTGAAGCAGTTGCGCTGATCGTCGCTGAGGACGGTCACTTTCATCTCCGGCTTGGCTTCCATGATCTTGGCCAGCTCGGTTTCCGCCGCCTGCTGCTGGTAGATCACGGTGTGGTCATAGGCCGCCTGCGCCGCGTCCTGAACCACCTGCTGATCTTCCGCGCTGAGGCCGTCATAGAAATCTTTGTTGGCCATCACCGCGGTGGTGAAATTGTTGTGACCGGCATAGGTGATGTAGTCCGTAACCTCGTAAATCTTGGTCGAATAGAGGAAAAACGTCGGGTTCTCCTGCCCCTGAATCACGTTGGTCTGCAGCCCGCCATAGACTTCGCCCCATGGCAGCGGTGTCGGGGTGGCGCCGAAGGCCTTGTAGCTTTCCACCAATAGTGGGTTGGTCATCACCCGGAATTTCACTTCATTCAGGTCGGAACAGGTGGTAACCGGCGTTTTGGTGGTCATTGCCACTTCGCCCTCGGGAAACATGTTCAAAAGCTCCAGTCCCTGATCGGCGTAGAGTGGCTTGAACATATCGTTGATTGCCTTGCTCTCTTTGTAAAAGCGCGCCAGATGGTCCTGGTCGGTGGGCAGCAGATATGGAACAAAGAACACCTGCGCTTCGGGAATCAGCGAACCGGTGAAGCCCGGCGACTGATCCACAAACTGCAGGATTCCGTCCTGCGTCTGCTCCATGATGTCAGCGGATTCACCCAAAGTGCCATATGGGAACAGCTGGATCTCGTGATCCGAGTTCGCCTCGATTTCTTCCTTGAATTTCTGGGCATAGATGCCCTGCACATCGGTCATCGCCTCCTCGAAAGCATAGCGCCAGGTATCGGCCTGCGCAGTCGAACCAGCGGCCAGTACAATTCCTGCGGCGGCAACTGTCGCAAAGGTGAATTTGATGGATTGAGCCATGATTTCCTCCCAAGTCTCTTCGGTGCCTGCGCACCGCTGCGACAGACTTGTTAGGAATTGTACTGCATGTCAATTAATTTATTGTTGCAGGACAATGTTAGAAGGTGAGTGGCATCACCCCATCCGGCGGGCGGCTCAACATGCCACCGACCAGCTCCATGGCTTGCTTAAACCGGGTCAGATTCTGAACACTGCCCAGCGAGATACGCACCGCATTCTGAGGCGGGGTCTTCGAAGTCAGGAAGGGGGCGTCCGGCGCCACAGCAACCTTCAACTGACGGGCGTAGGAAACAAAATTACCCGTAGTCCACCCTGACTTCAGGGGCAACCAGAGGTGCAGTGCAGATGGGTGGCCGCGAAATTTCTGCCCCCGCAGCGCTTTTGTGGCAATTTCATAACGTTCTGCCAGAGCGCGCCGCTGCCACCGTGCCAATTCCAGTGCCGTGCCATCGTGCACCCAACGGGTGGCGATTTCACACATCAGCGGCGTTGCCATCCAGCCGAATACGACAATTCTCCCTGTAAGGGCGGGCAACAGATGCTCAGGAGCCGCCATGTAGCCCGCTCGCAATCCGGAAACGGTGCACTTTGTGAAGGTGGTCAGATAAATTGTGCGTTCCGGCGCCAAGGCCGCAACTGGTACGGGCCGGTCTTCCGCGACAGGGCCGAAGGCATCGTTTTCGATGATGTGCAGATCATGTTTGCGGGCCACCTGGATCAAATCCAGACGGCGTTCCTCCGGCATCATCTCCACTGTTGAATTGGCCAGTGATGGAAGCAAGAACAATACTTTGGCACTGTTTTCAGAACAGTACCTGTCCAGAGCATCTGGTAGGATGCCGTCTTCGTCTGCGTCAATTCCGGCGAGGTTCAAACCCAAATAAGAGCAACCTGAGACCAGAAGATGATGCGTGATCCGGCTGGACACGACTGTGTCGCCTGGTCGGGTAAGCGCAGACAAGGCTGCTGACATACCGTGACTTACGCCATTGGTCATGATGATCTGCTCAACTGGCGTGTCCAGTCCACAGTTTTGCAGCCACTTCACCCCTGCCGCCCTATGAGGGTCATGCCCAACATTCGGACGGCAAGCCAGATAGAAACTGGGATCCAAACCTTGCGGCAGATCTACCAGGGCCTGCTTAAACAACTCCGCATGATGCTGGGAGAAGGCTGGCCTCGAGATCGAAAGGTCGAATCCACGGCCCCGCTCGGAACTGAGCTGAAACGGCTGGTCATTCGGGGTGTCGGGGTCCAGGACATAACTGCCACGCCCAACTTGACCATCGATCAGCCGCTGCCTGCGCAGACTTTCATAAGCTTTACTTACCGTTTGGACGCTAAGTCCCAGGTCTTCAGCCAATTTACGGTGCGTCGGCAACTGAGTCCCCTTCGGCAATTTTCCGTCCGAAATTGCCTTAGCAATGGCAAGGGCAAGGCTGGAATGCAGCGGGGAACTCAGGGTGGAGGGATCAGGCAACCATTTTGTCATGCAATACATGTACAATTGAATACTGCACTTTCGCAATGCGTTTGCCACGCAGCGGCTATTTCCAAAGGCGAAAGACGCATGGCTGCAGAATATGTCGACACCTACGAGCCTGTGCCCCAAGGCGGGAGTCTTGCCCGCTGCTGTTTTGAACCAAGGCACTCACGGCCCAAAGCCGACCTTGAGCACGGTCGTTGGTGCTGCGTTTGCATTCCGCTTTCCAGGCATTCGCCGCGAGTGCAAAACACACATAGGTCGAATTGGCGAAACGCGGACGAAGTGGGCTTTCGCGGCACCTGCGAATATTCCTTCACAGTTGGACCGCCGTTCATCACGGGAAGTAGAGGGAAGTCGGACACACTCCTGCCTGCCGTTACGCGACAAGCATGTTGTTTTACCTTGCCACATAAGTCTGCTAAAAACACCGCGTTCACAAGATGTGAGCGCCGGTCGTAGCCAACCCGGCAAAC
>NZ_JBDZYG010000026.1:0-27183 GCF_040329455.1 Ruegeria sp. SCP11
ACGAATGACCTCGGGACTGGTCTTGAAGTACTTGAATGGCGATTGTGTAATCATACGCGAAGGCTATGAGAGCACCCCGCCCGCCTCAAGCCAAGTTCTTCTGACAAGGCCTTAGTGACCGTTAAGCTATAATGAGGGGCTATTCAGGCGGCACGATGAAGTCGCTTGATGCCGCCCCTTGATAAACTTGGGTATTCGGTTGGCACTATTCAATTTTGGCAGACGTTAAGAAACTTAAAGCCAGAGCATTCCCGGTTTCCTAGCTCGGGCTAACCTCCCTCTTAACTGAAGTGGGCCCCCTATACTTTTTTCGTCATACCCAACTGAGGTGAGTTACTCTCGATTTTTTGAAAGTTTTTATTCGTTTTTTCAGCTTCTTAGCGGAAATTCTTTGGTTCTAAATGTTGGACGTTCAATGGTTCCTTTAGCAATATAATTCTGGGACTTTCTTTGGTTGCGCAGCGGGTGTGAGCTCGAAATGACTTATTACAGCTATAATTTGACTGCTGGTGCCGTGTCCGAGACCGTCAACCTTAACCATTTTGGCGCCAACTTTCGAAACATGTTTCCCAATATAGGTGATGCTTTCGACCTATTGAGTGTCACGCATCTACGTTGCCCATCTGGCAGTGCCCAAGAGGAAGACATTACAAATCTCATTGATGGGCAATTAAATCAAAAGCTAACTGAGTTTCTGGAGTGGACCGTTGAAAGAGGAACAACTTTTACCTTGAGCATCCCAGTAGGGGACAAACTGGCAACCCAATCTGAAATGACTGACTTCGTCAGAGCAATTTACGCAAAGCTGGGTCCAGATGGACATCTGCTGAAGACAATTGAGGTAAGCAACGAATACTGGGGCTTCCAGGAAGCATGGGAGTACGGCAGAGACGCCGCTTTAGCGACAGAGTATCTCGCCAACGCATACTCGACATATAATGCGGAAGTTCGGTCAATCGGCTCCCACCTACCAAAGTATTTGCGCATGCGCAGCTCTTGCAATCAGTCTCTGTGGCGTCTGATTTGTTGCGCAAAGATCGACCTGCGAAGTTTGGTTGGGAAAGCCTGCTGCGGGCTGCGACTTGCCGATTGCGCTCGCAGCATCGCAGACGAACGGAAACTGCAGGAAAGGGCTCTTCATAGCCCTTGAGCCTGATCAAATCTCTAGATGAAAGGCCAGTAGAGCTGAAAGGAAGTTTCCCATCGGCATTTAACGGGTGTCGCCAAAACGACAGCGCTATTCACTAATGAATCAGATTTTTCGCAAATATGCCCAGGAGACATATCCCTTTAGCCCACGCGCGCGCTGCAAGGACACACGGCACCAACGCGTGCCGCCGGTCTGCTCGCAACTGTGAACTCGTAGTGCGGTTCCATTTGGAAGGCCCACGATCACGTTGAAACCTATTCCAGGTCCTGCACGCAATTTCAGCATGTCTCCATCTTCAACACCAAAAACCTCGTATCGTCCAAGAGAAGACGCCGCTGCAGATTCAACTTCGACAATGGTGCCTAGGAAAAATGCTGCTATGGATATGAAGATTGCACTACGTAACACGTTAACCTGCCTGTTGCCTCAACTACAATCATAGCGCCTCAGATCATCCAGCGAAACTATCTGACGACAGAATACGCACTTCTTGACCTGCCATTGAAGCTAATCTCAACTCTGGTGGAAGTCTGGTGTGGGTTTGATGCACCAATTGATGCATCCCTCAGATAGCGACCGTTCAGAGCTCTGAATAACCGGTGCTGCACACTGTCTAGTCGTCTGCAATTTTTTGCGAAGTCGCCTTTTCGACGGTTAGGCAGTCAACACTCGGCGACCACTGAATAATGTTTGTGCGGGTGACGAAATTACCCGCAGCGACTGTACGAATCCCGTTTGCAATCTACTTCGCCAGATCACCAGTTCCGCTGATGCTAAGTTTGCGACAGCCCTCTCAGTTAGCGGCAAACTGATCGGCATCAAACGCTTATCCAATTTTCTCAGGTAAAGTTGACGCTGACTCTCGAATGGTTCAACCAAAACTGATCGCTGGTCGAACTGACCTAGAAAGATGCTCTGAAAGGTGAAACACATTTAGCGTTGTGACCTTAAATCACTCGATGTTTGCACCATTCTTAGGTGCCAAGCGGACTGGTGCCTCAATTCGAACGACACCGGGAAACGTCGATGCGGCAATCAGCGCTGGTCGGGGCAATGTCGCAACCGTTGCACCGGGTCCCGCGCTCAAGACAGCACCTCCCAGCGTTTCTAATTGAACGTTTAGCGCGTCCACGTCAGTGTGAGAACTCAAAGTCAGAACAACGGTACGCGCCTCTTGCGATTCCTCGCCTTCGCACCAATCCCGTAGTTCGGCCGAAAGCGGTCCACGTCTGGCAGATTTGGTGCTGAATACCATGGCGTTTCCTTTCTCAGACACCCAGAGGGTAGTTCAAAAGAGCCTCAACGTCGATTTTCCCGTACCCGAAACCCGCATTCCACACGGGTCCTGTGTCTGCATCTCGCTGAGCCGTGGCGCGCAGGCGAAGCTGGATATCTTCCGGTGCAAGGCCAGGTTCCTGCTGTAACATAAGTGCGATGACGCCAGTTACAAACGGTGTCGCCATGCTTGTTCCCTGGATCGAGATATACTGACCTCCGGGAAGCCGACGCGCTGCATACCTGGCGTCCGTCGCCATTTGACTCCCCCCGGCCAGAGCCGCTACAATGTGCTGACCCGGTGCTGCAATATCGGGCCGCTGCGCGCCGTGCCGCGCAGGGCCGTGGCTTGAAAACGGCGATATCTGACCAACGGCAAGGTCTGGCAACGCGGCATCACCTGGAAGAATACCCGCTCTGCTGACAAACGAGGCCACCGAAATTGCTCGTTCCTCGGTGGCCGGCATACCGATGCTAAATCTAGATGACGTCTGAGACATGAAAATGTCGCGAGAAAACGCAAAATCATCAGTTTGTCCCCAAGCGTGAACGGTCCCTACCCGAACCTTGTGTGCATGCAACCGCAACCGCCAGCGCCGTCCTAACCTGCTGGCAGCGACCGCAAAGGACAGGTTGATATCACGGTTGAGTTGGTCTTCACGTAAGTCCGCCCGAAAGGCTCCGGCATTCGTTTGCTGTACGGAGCCATCGGGGATAGTTTCGACCCCGTCAGCATCTATGACACTGATATCAACTTCATCGCCACGTGGTATCCAGATATCAAGGAACTGCAGACTGTCGCGAATGGTAAACTCGATATCCAGATCCTGTCCCTCCACCAGTTGCCCGTCAAAGTGAATCCTGTCTTCCGCTTCGTTTCCTGCGGCGACGACAACGATGCGTCCCGGCCCGGTTTCCTGCTGGATAACGTTTTCAATGGCGGCCGTGCCGTCATGCGGCCCAATATGACCACCCAGCGACAAGTTCACGACAGCAGGTCGATCGCCCGCACGGTCAAAGATTCTGCGAATACCTTCGATGATGTGCGTGTCGTGCAGTGTATCCGAGCGCACGCCCATCAGCGTTGCCTGTGGCGCTAGACCATGAAACTGGGCACCTCCAGCTCGCCCGTTTCCCGCTGCGATGGACGCGCAATGCGTTCCGTGACCGTGCGGGTCACCGTCTGGTACATTGGCACCAGCCGACAAAGCCGCATTCAAATCCGATGCCGAAAATTCGGAGAACGTATCTGATCCAGTGCTGGGATCGTTGACAGCATGCAGGAACATATCAAGCCGTGTCGTCCCATCGGCATTACGAAAGTCATTATGCCGCCAATCAGTGCCGCTATCGACAACACCGACTACAACCCCCTGCCCCCGCAGCGTTGGGTGGGTCGCATGAGCGGTATCGGCGCCCGTTACCGGGCCTCGGGCCTCATCAAGACGAAGTTGCATGCGGCGCGCCTGTTCGGCTCGCTTGAGGCCCGGCAATTCCGACAAAGCTAAAAGTCGGGCGGGAGGGACATTCGCAAGGATGACCTGAGGCCCCTTTGAGAGAACCTCGCACCCCAGTTCCCCCAGGCCTTCAACAACAGCATCGGTCGCGCCAGTGGCAGCTATTAGCTTAAGAGTGACCTTGTCGGACGGCATAACCGCTTCAGGCCGTGCTGCCGCCAACCCTTTCAATGGCGGCGTTGCGTCAAGTCCAGGAATTGCTAAAGCCGGTGGGTGAGCCAGGGTTTCTCCTGGAAGTAAATCGGTAGGTTGCTCCGCCCGGGCCAGCTCCAACAGACTGCTCTCGAGCACTGAATGCCGTTTGGTAAGCATGAGAAAAATCCTTCTATCAAATAATTTAAAATACAAACTCCAATTATAGCACACTCCGCTATCGTCAGAAATGAGCGCGGTTGAATGGCATGCAATCGGGAGAAACGGTAAAGGAGCATAATGATACCCGCTGTTGCGAGTGCGGCGTATAGGTCGATCACACGACCCTGAACCGCTGGGTCGCGTCATATTCTGGTGTTTTTTGCAGAAGCAGCGCGTCACCTCAAAGGTTCCAGTGACCGCTTCTGGAGAATGGACGAAACCTAAATCTAAGTTAAAGACGCGTAGTTATTCCTGTGTCGAGCCGCCAGGAAGCACGGCAAGACTCTTGAATTCACGCTGTCTGAGCGCCGGAACAAAGCTGTGGCGACCAAGTATTTCGCTCGCGCACTCGAAGTAAAGGGTATCCCGCGCAAGATAGTCAGCCTGAATCCCACTACGATCCAATCTATGCATCAAATGTTTTAGTCGTGAGTGGGGCGGTCACTCTAAGAGAGCGCTCCGCTGACCTCCAAATTCCAAACGTTCCAAAACGTTGTTCACAGCTATGTTGAACACTTGTGCCTGTGGTGATTGCACGTCATCCGGTCTGCGCATCAGTCCAACTGGACCTTTGGTTATGGATGTGTCGAACGGCAAGGCGACCAAATGACCATCAGAAATTTCATTTGCGACAACGCCAGCCGAGATAATCCAGATTGCATCCGTATTTCGGGTATATACCCTGCCAAAGGCGCCTGAGACGGTTTCCAGCCGATTGGTAATTTCTCCGACTCCATGTGCTATTAAGTAACGGTCAATGAGTGGGCGAATGGCTGACCCGACCGGCGGGTATATTAACTGCCACTCGCCAATCCTCTTGAGATCGGGTGCGGACAAGATCGGATGGCCGGCGCGCACCACGAATTCGACTTGCTCTTCATAAAGGTGAGTGAAGGAAATCCCCTGCATGGAATCTGGTCGCCCCAGACGGCCGATCACTAGATCGATATCGCCGAGGCGCAACCGCTCTAACAGGTAGCCGTGCGGACCGTCAGTTATGCTAAGGTTGGTGTTTGGTGCCAATTCGCGGAATTCAGTCGCCACCGCTGGCATAAGGCGCGCGGCCACCGAAGGCAGGGCGCCAACAGACAGTTTTGTCGTACCCTTGGTACCGACCTGCTCAACACCCGACAAACCCTGTTGCAATGCCGCCAACGACATCTCAGCAAAATGCAGAAACACCTCGCCCTGCCTGGTCAAGGCCACACCTGAGCGACTCCGCGTTAGCAAGGTCGCACCGAGGATCTCCTCCAGCTCTTTCAAAGTTTTGGAAATCGCGGGTTGCGTCAGGAAGAGCTTTTCCGCCGCGATCTTCAGACTTTGTTCTCGGCAGATTTCCACAAAACACTGAATGTGACGGAACTTGATACGACGATCGACCATTTACTTTCCATATACAGAAATTAAAGCGAACATAAGATCATTTTACATACGCGTTTTTGGCAAGCAATATCTTCCCAAGGATTTTCGGAGGATCGCAATGCGTACCCAAGTCGCTATAATCGGCGGTGGCCCGTCGGGGCTTCTGCTCAGCCAACTTCTCCATCAGAAAGGGATTGATACGGTCGTTCTGGAAAAGAAGACCAAAGACTATGTGCTGGGCCGTATTCGCGCAGGTATCCTGGAAACCGGGTTTGTAGATTTGATGCGCGAGGCTGGGGTTTCCGATCGGATGGATAAGGAATGCTTTGTTCACGATGGCGCCGTAATTTCCTTCGGCGACACGGAATTTAGCATAAATTTTAAGGACCTAACTGGCAGCCACGTTGTGGTTTATGGACAAACCGAAGTAACCCGCGATCTATATGATGCCCGAGAAGCATTGGACGGCAAGATTGTTTTCAACACTGACAATGTCACCATTCACGGCGCGGATACCGATACGCCTTTTGTGACATACACGACAGACGGCACCGAGCATCGCATTGACTGTGATTACATTGCCGGTTGCGACGGCTTCCATGGGGTCAGCCGTCAAACCATTCCCCTTACGGTGCGACGCGAGTATGAAAAACTCTACCCCTTCGGCTGGCTAGGCGTTCTTTCAGAAACCCCACCAGTGCATGAAGAACTGATCTATGCCTGCTCGGATCGCGGCTTTGCCCTCTGTTCAATGCGCAACGAAAATCTCAGCCGATACTACATCCAGTGTTCCTTGTCTGACAGCCCTGAGGATTGGACAGACGCTGCCTTTTGGACGGAACTCAAGCGGCGTATTCCCGCGAAGTATGCAGAGAGACTGGTCACAGGCCCGTCGATCGAAAAGTCCATCGCACCGCTGCGATCCTTCGTGACCGAACCCATGCGGTGGGGCCGTCTTTTCCTGTGCGGAGATGCCGCCCACATCGTACCCCCGACCGGTGCAAAAGGATTGAACACCGCCGCCAGCGACATTCACTACCTCTATAACGGATTGGTGCAATTCTACGAAGAAGCCGACCGCGAAGGTATTGACCGATACTCGGAAAAGGCGTTGGCGCGCATCTGGAAGGCGGAGCGTTTCAGCTGGTCCACGACCAACCTGTTGCACCGCTTCCCATACCAAAATGAGTTCGACCTAAAGATGCAGAGGGCAGATATCGATTTCTTGCGTGACAATCGTGAGGCGCAGTCGGTCTTTGCTCAAAACTATGTGGGCCTTCCCTACTGATGCAGATGGCGGATCTTCATACCGTGTGGCTAAATTGGCGCGAGGACGGCAACCCTGATGGGTTTCCCGTTGTCTTCGCGAATTCACTGGGCACTGATCTGCGAGTTTGGGACAAGATTGTGCATAGCCTGCCGCCCGAACTTCGTTTGATCCGGTTTGATAAACGTGGGCACGGGCTGTCGTCCTGCCCCGCAGGCCCCTACACGATGGAACAACTAGCGCAAGACGCTGAACAATTGCTTGACCATCTCGGCATCACGTCCTGCATCTTTGTTGGTCTTTCGATTGGAGGCATGATTGGTCAGGAGCTAGCCGCGCGCCGACCGGATTTGGTTCGGGCTCTGGTTCTGTCCAACAGCGCAGCCAAAATGGGCGAAGCGCAGATGTGGAGGGATCGCATCGCAGCAATACACCAAGGCGGGATCGAAGCGCTGGCCGATCCGATCCTCGATCGCTGGTTCGGCACTACATTTCGAACCCAGCCCGAAACCGAAGGCTGGCGCAACATGCTAATCCGCACACCAGTCGAAGGTTACATTGGCTGCTGCCAGGCCATCGCGGGGGCCGATCTGACGGACAGCACCGCTCAACTGCGCCTGCCCGTTCTGGGGATTGGCGGCAGTGAGGACGGTGCCTGCCCAGCTGATATAGTCCGGGCAACGACTGAGTTGGTGCCGAACGCCCGATATGTGGAAATCAAGGGCGCGGGGCATCTGCCGTGCGTCGAAAAACCCGAGGAATTTGCTGGTCTCCTGACCGATTCCTTGAAGGAGATACTAGGATGCGCGACCGATACAACGATGGAATGACAGTACGGCGCAGGGTTCTTGGGGACGATCATGTAGACCGTGCCGATGCGTCCAAGACCGATTTCGACGGACCGTTTCAGACCCTGATCACCGAAGGGGCATGGGGCACGGTCTGGGCCTCGGACGGGATCAGCGACCGCGAACGCTCGATGCTAACGCTTGCCTTGCTGGCGGCATTGGGGAATTTCGAAGAGATTCCGATGCATGTCCGGGCAACGGCGCACACGGGTGCCAGCAAACAGGATGTGCTGGAAGCGTTTCAGCACGTGGCAATATATGCAGGCGTTCCACGTGCCAACCACGCGCTGAAGCTGGCCAAGCAGACTTACGATGAAATGGAACAGGACTAACCGGGAAGCACGCGAACGTCCCAAATCAAGCCAAGAGGAGCCATCCGAATATGCCTAAACCTGGAGAGTTCTATCAGCGGGACCGCGAATGGCACCCCCCTGCCCTCACGCGTGATTACAAGACCAGCGTGTCGCGGTCGCCGCAATATTCGCTGATCTCGCTGCAAAACTCGGTCAGCGAAATCACCGGTCCGGTCTTCGGTCACAACGATATTGATCCGCTGGACAAGGATTTGATTTATAACTACGCCCAGCCCGGTGAAAGCGCCATCGGTGAGCGGATCATTCTGCACGGTCGGGTTCTGGACGAAAACGGCCGGCCTGTTCCGAACACACTGGTTGAGGCCTGGCAGGCCAATGCGGGCGGTCGCTATCGCCACAAGAAGGACACCTATCTTGCGCCTATCGACCCCAATTTCGGCGGGTGCGGTCGGACCCTGACCGACGAGGACGGCTATTACTATTTCCGCACCGTCAAACCCGGTGCCTACCCCTGGCGCAATTGGGTCAACAGTTGGCGGCCAGCGCATATTCACATGTCAATTTTCGGTACTGGTTTTGCACAGCGCCTGATCACCCAGTGTTATTTCGAAGGTGATCCGCTGATCCACAAATGTCCGATCGTCAATACCATTCCCGATCCAGAAGCAATCAACCGGCTGATCGCACCACTGGATCTGAATGCCACCATTCCCCTCGATACCATCGCCTACAAGTTCGACATTGTGCTCAGGGGCCGACGTTCGACCCTGTTCGAAAACCGACTGGAGGGGAACTGATCATGACGCAGGAACTGAAATATCTGAAGGAAACCCCCTCGCAGACAGCCGGGCCTTACGTCCATATCGGGCTCGCCCCTGGGGCAGCGGGATTTGACCTTTACAAGCAAGAACTGGGCTGGGACATCGCCGGACCAAACGCCAAGGGTGAGCGCATTCGCATCGAGGGTATTGTGATTGACGGCACAGGCAGTCCCGTCAAGGACGTGCTGCTTGAAGCTTGGCAAGCCAATGCCGATGGCAATTACGCCCACCCCGAAGGCGGTGGCGACGTCGAGCAAGGATTCCGCGGCTGGGGTCGCGTGATCACCGATTTTGAAACCGGAGAATGGGGCTTCAACACCATCAAGCCCGGGTCCACCCAGGGTCGCAACGTCGGCACTCAAGCACCGCACATCAACCTCTGGATCGTCGCCCGCGGCATTAACGTTGGCCTGAATACACGTCTTTACTTCGACGACGAGGCTGAAGCCAACGCCGCCGATCCGGTGCTCAACCTGGTTGAATGGGAACGTCGCCGCGCCACTCTCATTGCGAAACGCACGGAGCGCGACGGGGCGGTGGTCTACCGCTTTGACATCAAACTCCAGGGAGAAGACGAAACGGTCTTCTTCGATATCTGAGCCAGTCAGCCCGCCTTCCGGCAATGCCTAGGTGGCGGGCCCATCAACAAGGGCCACCCCATGACCAAACCCTGCATCATATGCGTAGCCATCACCGGTTCCCTGCCAACCAAGGCCAACAACCCGGCTGTTCCGATCAACGTGGAAGAACAGATCGAAAGCACTCAGGAAGCTTTTGAGGCCGGGGCTTCGATTGTGCATGCACATGTGCGAAATGACGACCAGACACCATGCGCAGACCCCGAGAAGTTTGCCCGTCTGAAAGAAGGGCTCGAAAAGCACTGCCCTGGCATGATCATCCAGTTCTCAACCGGCGGACGGTCCGGAGCTGGCCAGGCCCGAGGCGGGATGCTGCCGCTGGCACCCGACATGGCGTCGCTGTCGGTGGGCTCGAACAATTTCCCGACCCGCGTCTATGAGAACCCGCCGGATCTTGTGAACTGGCTTGCGTCTGAAATGCGTCAGTACAACGTGACCCCCGAGATCGAGGCCTTTGACCTCAGTCATATTCTTCAGGCCATTCGAATGCACGGTGAAGGTGTCCTTCCGGGCAAGCTCTATGTGCAATTCGTGATGGGGGTGAAAAACGCCATGCCCGTCGACCGCGACGTTTTCGATTTCTACGTGAAAACCATGCGAGACCGTGCGCCAGACGCCGAATGGTGTGCCGCCGGGATTGGTCCCAACCAGATTGTCGTGAACGAGTGGTCGATCGCTGCTGGCGGCCATACTCGCACCGGGCTTGAAGACAACGTACGGCTTGACCGTAACACCCTAGCGCCTTCCAACGCTGCCCTGGTCCGGCGTACAGTCGAACTCTGCGACCGCTACGAACGGCCCGTTGCTACATGGCGGCAGGCCAAAGAGATGCTGCAGCTTTCACCAGCCGGAGATTGACCGATGAGCACACGAAATATCCTTTGCACTTACAACGGCAAAGACACGGCCATCAGCAGTCTGCGCTATGCCATCAAGATCGCCAAGCATCACGACGGTTGGTTGACCGGAGTCGTGCGGCACGGGCGCCCCGTTCTGGAAACCCGCTTCGGCGGCCAGATTCCGAGGGAAGTCATAAAAACCATACACGATATCGACATAGCCAGGATTAAAGAAGTTTCGGATAGTTTCACCAGAGAAACCACTGCAAGCGATTTCGCAGAACGGTCTGAATTTGTTGAGATTAACGACGAGGAAGACCTAGCCTTGGGAAAATTCGCGCGCAGCTACGATTTAATCGTGACGGGTATCCCCGAAAACGAGGTGTCGGCAACTCATCTTGCGGCGCATCCGGACATAATAGCGTTGCACAGTGGTCGACCGATACTGATAGTTCCCGACGGATACGAAAAAGAAGGTCTGGCGGAAAACGCGGTCGTCGCATGGGATGGCAAGCGATCGGCCGCTCGCGCGCTTGGTGACGCCATGCCGATCCTTGAGGAGAAGGCAAAAGTGACCGTGCTCTGTGTGGGCAAATCCGCCCCGGACGGCACCGACCAACTTATCAAGAATCTCGAAAGACACGGAATTGATGCTAATCTGATCATTCGCCCCCGAGACCATTCCGTCGGCCACACAATTTTGAGCGCAACCCGGGAAGTGGGCGCGCAACTGATTGTCATGGGCGCCTACGAACATAGCAAGTTCTCCCACGATTTCTTCGGCGGTGCGACCACCGATGTGATCGCTGGTACCAACGTTCCGGTATTCATGTCACATTAAGTCATGACTGATGTTTTTTCCCATCCATGGCTCAGTGGCTTGTTCTCGGATTCAGAGATGCAGGAGATTTTATCTCCACAGGTCCAGCTCCATCATATGTTGGCAGTCGAAGCCGCGTTTTCCCGTGCATTAGGAAAAGTCGACCGGGTACCAGAGGACATCGCCGAAAGGGCGGCGATGCACATAACCGCCGCACAACCTGATATCGAACAGTTGCAAAAGGGTACAGCCAGCGATGGGCTCGCTGTCCCTACCTTGGTGCGGAACTTGAAGGAGGGCTGCCCAGAGGTACTTCACCCAGCGATCCACACTGGCCTGACATCTCAAGACGTGATCGATACGGCCAAAATTCTGTCTCTCAAAGTTCTATTGCCGATACTGGATGACCGGCTGTCAATGCTCAGCAATTTTCTGACCCAGCTCGAAAAAGCGCAGGGAACGAATAAGCTGATGGGACGCACGCGCATGCAGGCGGCAATGCCGATCACCGTGACTGACCGGTTGCGAAGCTGGCATTTACCGCTTGCAGATCACCGGGAAAGGCTTGAGCAGCTAAAACCCAGACTTCTTTGTCTGCAACTTGGTGGCGCAGCAGGCGATCGTGCCGCTCTGGGGCCTCATGCCCAAGAGATTGCAGTGCAAATGGCCAAAGACCTTGGCTTGGAAAATCCTGTCGCAAGCTGGCACAGCCGTCGGGACGCAATTGTCGAGTTTTCAAACTGGTTATCGCTGGTCTCCGGAACGCTCGGAAAAATGGGTCAGGATGTGTCATTGATGGCCCAACAGGGCGTGGACGACATAGCTCTTAAGGAGGGCGGTGGGTCTTCGGCCATGCCTCACAAACAAAACCCTGTTCTGGCTGAGCTTCTGGTGACGCTTGCCAGGTTCAACGCGGTTCAGATTTCGGGAATGCATCAGGCTTTAGTCCACGAACAGGAACGATCCGGAGCCGCCTGGACACTAGAATGGATGATCCTGCCACAGATGATCGTTGCCACAGGGCGCGCGCTCAATGCCGGACTGGAACTCCTGAACCAAGTCGACCGGATCGGCTCCCCTACATAACCCTCTTTGTGTTCTTAGGTGAGTAGCGAAAGCTCGTGCCTTTCGATAGCTGAGAGCACAACTTTTTAAGTTATAAACAATCATCGACTTTTGCGGCGAGCTCACCGCTGGACAGAAAGCGCATTTGTCCATCATGCACCAGAAAGATAAGCCGGACACTGAAATACCTATGACGGCGTCCGGCTTTATAAGATCAGTTTTTCCTACCCGGACAACACTGAAGGCAACCAAAGCGTAAGCGCGGGAAAGGCGATCAGCACCGCGACCCGAACGATCTCGGCTCCAAAAAACGGAAGAACACCAAGAAACGTATCGCGCATTGGGACATCGCGGGATTGAGCGGAAATAATGAAAACATTCATTCCGACCGGTGGTGTGATCAACCCGAGCTCAACAACTATGAGCGCAAGTATCCCGAACCAGATCTTAAGATCCTCTGTGTCCATTCCAAAGGGCGAGTCAGCCGCCGACACGAAATCCCCGCCATTCATCTCGACCAGAACCGGCCAGAAGAAGGGTATCGCCAGCAGGATCATCGATAAACTGTCCATCAGGCAGCCAAGAAGGATCAGCGCAAAGAGCAAAACAAGCAAGGTGGTCATCGGGGCCAAGCCGGAATTCGCCATCCATTCTGCCATGGCTTGCGGCACCCCGCCGCGTGACATGAAAATCTTGAGCAGCTCCGCTCCAAGCAGGATCAGATAGATCATGCCTGCAGTCCGTGCAGTCTCCAAAAGCGCTTCACGTGCATCTTCTAGCGACAATTGCCCTCGGACCAGACCAAAGATTGCGACCATGACTACGCCAACGGCTGCCGCTGGTGTGGGATTGAAAAAGCCCAGATAAATCCCGCCGATCACGACACCAAAGACCAATCCAACCGGCAGAACATTCAAGGTTGCCGTAATGAACTCTTCACGCGAGGCGCTTTCCCCCTTCGGTCCCGACTGCGGTGAGATGAGCACATAGATCAGGATGGTCAGGATAAAGAACAGTACGGCGATTAGACCGGGTATCATCGCCGCCTTGAACATTGTCACGACATTAGCCTCGACAATGATTGCATAGATGATGAGAACCACAGACGGTGGAATCAGAATTCCAAGTACGCCCCCAGCCGCGATTGTCCCAGTCCCCAGCTTTGGAGAATAATTGTAGCGTTTCAACTCCGGCAGAGCGACACGTCCCATTGTCGAGGCTGTGGCCAGTGACGACCCGCAGACAGCGCCAAAACCGGCGCAAGCGGCAATCGCCGACATCGCCACACCCCCTCGCATCCAGCCAAGCCAGGCATTTGCAGCGCGAAACAAATCCGCGCTCAACCCTGAACGTGATGCAATCGCTCCCATGAGCACGAAAAGAGGAACAACCGATAGGTCGTAGATCGAAAACTGCCCGTAGGCCAAATCCTTGAGCTGGCTCATGACAATCATCGGGCCATTCAACAGCGCAATGCCCGCGCCGCCAACCACGATCATCGAATACGCGATGGGTACGCGAATGGCGATCAGGAAAATCAGAACCCCAAGGCCCATAAGACCTATTGTGATACTGTCCATTTCAATAGACCTCGCTTCTGCGCAGCTTCTGCAACGCGTCCTTCAGAGTGATCAGCGAGGCCACAAAGAGCAGCGCAAGCGATATCAATGCGGGAACGAAAGCCCACCAGATCGGAATTTCGAGGATTCCGGTGAATTCCTCATACTCGCGATAGTCCTGCAGACCGGCTCCCATGCGCCAGATCAGCAAGGCCGAGAATAGCACTGCAATCAACGCCGCAAAAAGTGACATCAAGGCGACCGAACGCGGGCCTGCGCGCATGGTGAAGATGTCAGCCGACACATTCGCACCAACAAGCTGACAGTACGGCAGGAAACAGAATGCAGCGATTGCAGCGCCCATCTCGGTCAGTTCAAAGTCACCGGGGAATGGTTTACCGAAAATCGCGCCAGCAAGGATTGACCAAGCATTGACCAGAACGACTGCGACCAAAACAAGCCCGCCTATAAGTGCCCAGCCAGTTATGAGGGTACGGGCGAGGCCAACAAGCCCCGCCTCTTTTTGCGTCGAGGTCGACATCGGTCAGTTTGTCGCCATGTTTTCATTGACCAGTTTGACCGCTTGATCGTACAGCGCCTGCCCGTCGATACCCTTTTCGTCCATTTCGGCGATCCAACGGTCGACAACCGGCGCTACGGCTGCTTCAAACTCTGCCCATTCGGCCTCGCTTAGCTGTACATGCTCATTGCCTGATTTGGTCGCAATACCGATCCCAAAGGCTTCAGCGCCGTCCCAGATCTCACCTACCTCAGCGTGCCATTCGAGACCCGAGTGGTCGAGAAAGATCTGTTGGATATCGGCTGGCAGGCTGTTCCAACGATCCTCATTCATGATGACCGAGAAGGATGTCGTACCAAGGCGTTTACCGTTCGGCCCTTCGATCTGATACTTGGTTTGCTCGTGAATCTTGAGTGGCGGAATAATCTCAAACGGTATCATCGCGCCGTCGATTACTTTCTTAGACAGTGCAACCGGAATTTCCCCCACCGAAGTTTTTACGGGATTTGCGCCAAGTGACTCGATAACCCACGCGCCTGTCCGCGATGGTATGCGGATCTTCTTACCGGCCAGATCGTCGGGCGAGCGCACTTCATCAGTTGCCATATGAAGTGCCTGGCCGCCATGCACATGCTGGAACAAGGGAACAACGCCTTTGAAATCCTTGCTCAGCTCACCTTCCTCGTACATTTTGCGCATCGCCTTGTTGACGGCGGCACTGCTGCCTTGATGAACACCAGGAAGTTCGAAAACCTCTGTCCGGGGAAACTGTCCGGCGGCGTAGGCATTCACGATCCACGCAATATCGACGACACCGTCGCGCACCTGCCGCGGAAGCTGGGGTGGTTTTCCACCTAGAGTCATGGATGGGAATATCTCGATTTTAATGCGCCCGTCAGACGCATCCATGATCTGTTGCGCCCAGGGTTCCAGCATCTGTGCGTGTGCCGGCGCCTTTGGACTCAAAAAGTGGTGAAGCTTGAACTCATATTCAGCCGCCCAGGCGAACGGCGCCACAAGTGCTGACATCGTAGTGCCCAAAGCGAAGTATTTCGCGCGTTTTAGAATACTCATGATCTCCTCCTGATCTACTTTTCTAGCAAGGCGCCCACCCCCGGGGATAGACAGCGTTGCGCTAATCGTGATTCACGGTCGCAAGGCCTGTGATGTTGCCGGATTGCTCCTCCACTTCGGCTTCACATTAGTATATTCATTAAATTGGCCAACAAAATTGAGGTTTTTTGAAATTTAGTTGCTGTTTCTGATAACAAAAACCCGTTTGCCCCAGAATAGTTGTACCTCGCCGAGTAAAACCTGCGAAGTTCGCAAGCACTTCTACCCGGCCAGTTCGTAGCTCCCAGGCAATCAATGCCTCCTCCCTGCGTTGTACGTGATGAATTTACCGGACTCAGTGCGACCCGGATCGAGCGATTGCAATATTCAGTAAAACTTGCCGCCTTTCCTCCGTTGCAACCCGGATTGCGCGATCCAGTGCGGCAGGCAACTCGTCGCCCGTCTCCACAGTTTCAGTGTAGGCACGGCTGGCCTCAGCTGTCTTGGTGAAATCTGGGCTGGGCTGCAACCGGGTCAGAGGAACATCATTGGCCTTTGCTGCAAGACCGCTCTGATACAACCCTTCGACCGAGTGACGCACCGCCCCCCATTCTTCGTTGTTGAGCACCAGAGTAATGACCGGAAGCTCCAAGGCCTCTGCAATCTGGTGACAGGCCGTTGGGTTGGAGAACATGTAACTGCCGTCACCCATCGTCGCAAACACCAGGCGGTCCGGTTCTGCCAGTTGTCCTCCCAAAGCAGCAGGCAACCCCCATCCAAGACCACCAGCATGGGGCTCTTGAAAGTAACTGTTGTGGTCTTCCAGATCGAGCGGCCCAAGCGGAAGGCCAAGTTCATGGAAAATTGAAACTTTCCGCCCCTTGATCGCCTTGCCGACACAAAGGCTGACCCACTCTTTTGTCATCGGTCCGCCAGCGCCTTTTTCAGCATTGGCAAGGACTGCATTGCGGTTGGCTTCGGAAATTTTGGAGACCCGCTTTCGACGAGCTGCGACGCGTTCTTTGTCGCGCGGTATACCGTCCATTGCGGTGATAAGTGCCTGCAACGTGTCTGATGTCTCACCTGCAAGTGTGACATTTGCCTGGAAGTTACGGATCGGGGTTCTGGAAAATAACGGATCGGGGCCAAGCTGAATGACAATCACATCGTCACGCAAGGCCACCTTGTCAGGCCACCATGGCGCCAGCGAATTGATTACTAGCACGACGTCCGCTTCGGCCAACATCGTCTCTGGATTCTGACCAATATGCATGGGATGCGAGAGCGGCAATGAGATTTGATTGGCCCAGTAGTGGCTCACTGGCAGCGCCCAGTCGGACACAAATTTGCCAAACGCGTCAAAAGTCTCATACGATCCGGTGCCACGCTGACTGATGATCAACGGGTTCTCTGCGTTGACCAATAACTCGGCTGCAGTTGACAGGGAGGCTGCGTCAGGCGCTGTGATCACTGGAGCCATGATCGACGGCTTATCCAGCCCAACGGGCGGTGTCTGCTGACACAATACTTCGCGCGGAAGGCTCAGATAGACCGGTCCTTTGGGTGTGGAATTGGAGATTGCCCAGGCGCGGTCAAACAACTCGGACAACTGTTCTGGAAATCGGAGCTCATAGTCCCACTTGGAAGTCTCCCGCACAAGAGCGGTCTGATCAAACATTTCCTGCCCCCAGCCGATGGGTACAGTACGGGCTCCGAACCGATCTTTTTCCATAACGGGCGTTCGCCCGGACATCATTAGCATCGGAATTTGATCGCAGTACGCGTTGATTGCGCCGGTCGCTCCATTCGAAAGGCCGACATTGGTGTGTAGCATGACCGATTGGATGCGGCCTGAGATTTGGTAATACCCGTGGGCCATGCCCATCGCCGCATGTTCGTGCGGGCAAGTGACCGGGATCGGCAAGTCGAGCTTCTTTTGCCGCGCTTCGATCAGCCCCTCAATGATCGGAGGAAAATCGGTGCCGGAATTCGCAAAAACATAGTCGACACCCAAAGCTTTGAGCTTCCCGAACAGGGCACCACCAGCAGTAATCGATTTCGTGTTCTCGTTACTATTCACTTTAGTATCGCTCCTTGCGACGGCTCTGAGATTTCCAGGTCACACATTCGCCTCAGCCGAGGTACGGCTTCTGACTCGTACCAAAGATGCCAACGCCGTATTGAGTGGCGCGGACAAATTGTTCTGCTCGGCCAGCCGTGCAACTTCGCCGCAGAGGCTATCTATCTCCGTCGGTCGTCCCGCCTCGATGTCCTGAAGCATCGAGGGCTTGTGTTCTGTGTGATGTTCCAAAGCGTGCCGGATCTGATCAATCACCTCGGAGTGACTCGCGGTGACGCCGAGCGCGTTTGCTACCGCGACAGCTTCGCCGGAAACGTCCGTTAGCAGTTTGAACATTTCAGGTTGCGACAAAGCCCCGACCCGAGCATCCGTCAGTGCGCAACTGGCATTCATTGCGCAATTGAAGGCCGCCTTTTGCCAGATAATCTGATCGGTACTATCCGTGACTTCGAGCGTAACCATATCCGTTTCTACAGCTGCGGATTTCGCGAACGCGAGACCGTTTTCCGTCAGAGACTTGAAGACGGCATAACCCTTGCCCTGCGACGCAACGTGCCCGGGCTCGATGAACCGGCCTGGCATCATTGTACATCCGTAAAGCACCCGGTCCGGAGGCACGATGGCGGCAATACGCTCTGCGTTGCCAAGACCGTTTTGCAGCGACAGAACATGAGCCCCTGCATCGATATGCTTTTGCACACCCGCAAGTGCAGCCTCGGTGTGGATCGTTTTCGTCAGCAGGATGATAAGATCGGGTGTTTCATCCGCTTCTTCGGGGCGAATGGCAGGGAGTTGCAGAACCTCAGTCCCCTTGGGGCCATCGATCCGCAAACCTTTCTTGCGAATGGCGTCGAGATGCGTGTCATTCACATCCCACAACGCCACATCGCGGCCAGCGATGGCAAGCAGCCCGCCAATGACGGAACCAAGTGCGCCTGCACCAAGAATTACAGTTTTCATTTCGCTATTCCCCGGTTTTTCGATCCAGCTCAAATCGGGTAGTGCTGTTCGGGATCTTCAATGGTGATCCAGCGCAACTCGGTGAATTCGTCGATAGCGGCGCTGCCGCCGAAACGACCGTATCCCGAACGCTTGGTCCCGCCAAACGGCATCTGGGCTTCGTCACCCACTGTCGGTCCGTTGATGTGGCAGATCCCGGTGTGAATCTGCTTTGCAACTTCCATAGCCCGGCACGTATTCTGGCTGAAGACCGAAGCAGTGAGGCCATATTCAGTGTCATTTGCAACTTTCACCGCTTCGTCCACGTCTTTCACGCGGATGATTGTGGTTACAGGACCAAAGCTCTCTTCGGAATAAATTGCCATATCCGATGTGACATGGTCGACGATGGTTGCCGGCATAATCGTGCCCTCGTCCGGTGCGCCGCCAGAGCGAACTATTCCGCCTTTGGCGACTGCATCGTCAATTAATGCGGCAGCGTGATTGATCGTATCTCTATCGACGACCGACGCGATATGAACCTTTTCGTTGGGCCTGCCTACCTTCAAAGTTTCGGCCCTTTTGGCAAACTGATCGGCAAATTCGTCCGCGATCGACTCCAACAGGATGATCTTCTCAGCCGACATGCAAATCTGACCCTGGTTCATAAAGGCGCCAAAGATGGCGGCATTCACGGCTGCGGGAATATCTGCATCGTCAAGCACGATCTGAGGCGCTTTACCCCCAAGCTCCAAAAGGCAAGGCTTTAGATGTTTGGCTGCGCGTTCGGCGATGATCTGCCCCACCTTGGTGGATCCAGTGAAATTAATACGTCGGGTCAACGGGTGATCGATGAGGGCATTGACGACCTCAGGCGCATCCTCGGCCGAGTGAGTTATGATATTCAGAACCCCAGGGGGGAGCCCACCTTCAGCCATCGCGTCACCGATTAGGCGGTGAAGGCCCGGGCATTTTTCCGACGCCTTCATGACTACAGCGTTGCCGCAGGCGATCGCCATGGCAAAAGACCGAACCGCCAGAATTACTGGAGCGTTCCACGGCGCCATACCGACCAAAACCCCAACTGGCTGGCGAAAAGCCATAGCCATGGTGCCCGGTTTGTCGGATGGGATAATGTCACCTTTGATCTGTGTCGTCATGGATGCCGCTTCGCGCAGAATGCTTGCCCCCAGCATCACGTTAAAACCTATCCAGGGGCCAGACCCGCCCGTTTCTTCTGCACCCAAACGCATGAATTCAGAAGCCTTGGCATCCAAAGCATCAGCGCATTTGTTCAAGACAGCGCGGCGGAGGTTCGGGCCCGTCTTGGACCATTCCTTGAATGCCGAGGCACAGGATTGAACAGCGCGTTCAACGTCCTCAGCGGTGCAAGCAGCTGCTGTTGTAACGATCTCTCCGGATACGGGGTTCCTTCTTTCGAACCAACCACCGGACACTGCGTTACTGTCAGTATTGTCGATGAACACGCCGACCTTCATGTTTTTTCCTTATCTCACTATGTGCAATTACTAGATTACATGATGAGCTAATTATAAATTTGGTGTCAAATAAATTTGTTTCCTCTCACTATGTGCAATATAAAAACACCTATGCGGGTTAATCCTAACTAAGCTTGCCACAAGTGCATGCTTGGTCAGCCCAATGAAACCGGACGCTAAAATCGGCGCATCATTCGGGAAGAAAAAATGGCGACAAAACTGAACGGTTCCGTTGTAAAGAGTTTCGAAATTCTGGGTCTATTTAGCTCCGAACGCAGGGAAATCTCTGCGAATACAGTTGCTGACGAACTAGGTATGACCTTGGCCACAGCGCACCGGTTTCTGACTACCCTTACGATAGTCGGAGCCCTCACCTCCTATCGGCGCGGGGTTTATTGCCTCGGCCACAGGATTGAAGAATTGGGTAGGTTGGAGCGGGAGACTAACCCGCTGGCATCGGTCGTGAAACCCATCATAACAGCGGCAAGTATTGATTTGAACGAATCAGTGATGGCCAGTCGGTTCTCACAAGGCGGCCCCATCTGCATGGCGGTGTCGCCGTCAAATCGACCCATAAACATTAACATTAAAGTCGGGACAATCCTGCCGATACACTCAACAGCGCAAGGAAAGATATGGCTTTCGACCCTTTCGAAAAAAGAGCGAACTGCGAGCCTAGCTGCGTATTCCTTAGCCGCACTTACCGAACAGACCGTTCAGGACAATGAAGGGTTGGAAAAAGAGCTAGACCAAATCCGAGCTCAGGGTTTCGCGTTAAATCGGGGAGAAAATGAACCCGATCTCGGCGCTGTCTCTGTTCCGGTATTCTCAGATGAGAAAAGGGTTTTTCTAACGCTTTCTACTTTCGGGCTTCTAAGCAGGTTCGACGATGCGTTCGTTGAAACTGCAGTTGAACGATTGAACCGGGCTGCAAGAGAAATTGTAGCAAATTGCACCTAGACGGCTCATTCAATGCCATTTTTTGTTGAGATTTTTGGATTGCAGAGCGGCATGTAAGCCATGGATGAGCCGCTGCACACAGTGATGAAACAAAACCTTTAAAATACATGGCATACTGGACCGCGGCCTAGGAAGTATGCGCGCTTTAAACGGCACTGTTGCATTAACCGGCGTTGGCAGCGATGGTTCCATGGTTTCGCCCTAGGGTCCTGATGCCGCGCCGTAATCCCTTCAAGTGTCACCGCTTTTCTAAAGAAGTCATTTTGTTGGCGATGTGTTGATATTGCCGATATCCGCTGTCGTATCGAGATATGCGTGACCTTCTGGCCGAGCGTGGGGTCGATGTGAATGTTTCGACGGTTTATTGCTGAGTTCAATAGTTTGGCGCAGAGATCCGAGAGCGCGCGTTCAGAAATCACCGGACGTGGCGTGGGTTGCAGTGGCACGTGGACGAAACATATGTTCGCGTCGGCGGGGAGTGGCGTTATCTCTGGCGCGCGGTTGATCAAAGCGGCCAACTGATCGATTTTCGATTAACTGCCCGACGGAACGCCAAAGCTGAAAGGGCTTTCATCCGCCAATCAAGCGATACCGTCCGCCAATTCGAACCGCTGGTTATCGTCACGGATAGTGATGCTGCTTGAGGTTTTTTCGCTCGACGTCAAATACGGACGCACGCGCGTACTCCGCGACTTCTCGATGGAAACAAACGCGGTGAAATCGCCACTGTCCTGAGTGCAACAGAGTTGGGAAATCCACCTTGCTCAAGGCCATTTTGGGCATGGAAAAAGCGGCTTACGGCAAAGTGGTCTTGGAAGGTGAAAACGTCACCTCTTGGTTATCCAGCCGTCGGATCAAGGACGGACTGGCCCTGATGCTCGAAGGGCCCCTTTTTCTGATTTCTCAGACAATCGAGGAAAATCTGCTACTTGGCGGCTATCAGCGCGACGACATGGACGCAGAACGTTCAGTGATGGAAGTAATCTATGAACGTTTCCCCAACCCGCGCGAACGCAGTCATGTGCAGGCAAGCTGACTGCCGGGTGGAGAGTAACAATTGCTGGCCATTGGTCGGGTGATGTTCTCAAAACCCGATCTGCTAACGCTGGACGAGCCATCGCCGGGCCAATTCGTCAAAGCTTGTCGCGCAAACTGAACCAGAGCATGGCAAGTACCAACAGAGGTGTGCGCAGCATCGGGCCTCCAGGGAAAGCCTTTGTGGGAACCTTAGCCATGACATCAAAACGCTCTGCCTGACCGGCAATGGCTTCAGCAGCGATTTGCCCTGACAACGTTCCCATGGCAACGCCCGCCCCCGAGAATCCTGATAGCGACAGAATGTTACCGGATATGCGTTCGTAGTGGGGCATGCGGTTCATGGTGATCCCCAGCGTTCCTCCCCAGGCATGGTCGACTTCCACATCTTTGAGTTGCGGGAAGATTTCGGCCATCGGCTTGCGCACTGCGCCAGCTATGTCAGCTGGAAATTTGTAACCGTAAGACTCCGTTCCACCGAACAGAAGACGGTGATCGTCCGAAAAACGGAAGTAGTTGATCACGAACTTGCTGTCCGCCACGGCATAGTTGTTGCGTATAATTTCTTCCTGAGCCTCGCGGCCAAGCGGTTTGGTGGAAACGATGAAGTTATTGATCGGCATCACCCGCTCGGCCACATGCTTGTGCATATTGCCCAGATACCCATTGCATCCCAAGACCACATAGCGCGCCGTTATGGTGGCATTATCAGTCACGACAGTGGCAGGGTCGCCTTCCTTGACCGCCACAACTTTCGATTGCTCGAAAATTCGCGCTCCAGCGTCCACCGCTAGACGCGCCAGACCAAGCACCAGCTCAAACGGGTCTACGTGCCCTGCCCCCATATCCAGGGTTCCGCCATAATAGGCTGGCGAATTAACCAGATGGTGACACTCATCTTTGTCCAGCAAGCGGATTTTGTCGTACCCGTATTTGCTGGACATATGCTCGACATACTCAGCGTTGTGCGCCTGATATCGTTCCCGATGTACGGTGTGGATTACTCCATCATGGAACTCAGTTCGAACTTCGGGTGTTTTGGTCAACGAACGGACCAGATCAACCGCCTGAGCACCGATATCCCAAAGCTGGTGGGCGTGGGCTTCACCAACCATTTTCTCCAGACCGTCCTGCTCAACCCTCTGGCCCATGCTGACCTGGCCGCCATTTCGGCCCGACGCGCCAAACCCAACGCGTTGTGCGTCCAACACAACAACGTCATATCCGCGCTGCGCCAAATGATAGGCAGCAGACAGTCCGGTAAAGCCTGCCCCCACGACGCAGACATCGCACTCCAAGGCACCTTGCGCCTTTGGAAATGGGGCAAGCGTTTCAGCTACGTCAGCATAGTAAGAATTCGGGTACTCACCCTGACGATCGTTTACAGTCAGCAGGTCCATTGGGAGCTCTTAATTTCATGCAGCTTTAAAAATACCGTCTGCGCGGATTTTCTCGAGACATTCATCAAGAGATTTGCGGGCACGATCCACCAGGATATCGATTTCATCGCAGGTGATGACCAACGGCGGCGCGATAACCATCCTATCACCAACGTGCCGCATGACGATGTTGTTTGCAAAACACCGCTCTCGGCAAATATAGCCAACCGTTCCGGCATCAACGGCAAATGGCGCACGCGTTGCCTTGTCCGGGGTCAGAGCGATCGATCCCATCAGGCCCTCGACGCGTGCCTCGCCAACCAGAGGGTGATCCGCTAGCTCTTCCCATCTCTTCTTGAGATGCGGACCGGCCACGGCGCGCACGTGCTCAAGCACATTTTCCTCTTCGAGAATGCGCAGGTTTTCAAGAGCAACGGCACAGGCAACCGGGTGACCGGAATAAGTGTAACCATGGTTGAACTCGGTATCACCAATGACCTTGGCGATCTCGCCCGACACGATGGAGGCACCGATCGGCACGTAGCCCGCGCTAAGCCCTTTGGCCACTGTCATGATATCGGGCTTGATACCCATTGTTTGCGAACCAAACCAGTTTCCGGTCCGGCCAAACCCGCAAATCACCTCGTCTGCAATCAGCAGAATTCCGTATTTGTTACAAATACGCTGAATTTCCGGCCAGTAAGTCGCTGGCGGGATGATGACGCCGCCGGCCCCTTGGATAGGCTCGCCAATAAAGGCTGCGACCTTTTCCGGTCCGACTTCCTTGATCTTCTCTTCCAGCTGCCGTGCTCGAGCCAGACCAAACTCTTCCGGAGTCTGGTCGCCGCCTTCCGCCCACCAGTTCGGTTCGTCAATGAATTCGATTCCGGGGATCGGCAGACCGCCTTGCGCGTGCATGCCTTTCATGCCACCCAGCGTCGCGCCGCCGATGGTTGATCCGTGGTAGCCGTTCCAGCGTGAGATAATCACATCACGTTCAGGTTGACCTTTCTCGGCCCAATACGTGCGAACCATGCGAATATTGGTGTCGTTGGCATCCGATCCGCCATTGGCAAAGAACACATGGTTCAGGTCGCCGGGTGCAAGCTCGGCCAGTTTCTTGGCGAGCATCAGCGCGGGCACATGCGAGGTTTGAAAGAACGTATTGTAGAATGGCAGCTCTCGCATCTGACGAGCGGCCACGTCGGCGAGCTCGGGACGGCCATAGCCGATATTCACACACCACAGGCCTGCCATACCATCCAAAATTTCTTGGCCTTCGCTATCCTTGAGCCAAACGCCCTTGGCGCTGGTGATGATCCGAGCGCCAATCTGATTGACCTCTTTACCCTTCGTAAACGGGTGCATGTGGTGAGCAGCGTCAATGGCTTGCAATTCAGCGGTGGGCAGATGATTTGCTACGGTTGTCATGTTAGCCTCTCAAATCAGACGTTCAGCAACAGGTGCTGACGTTCCCAAGGGGAGATTTCGCGTTGATATTCTTCGTTTTCGGCGCGCTTGATGTCTGCATATAGGCGGCAGAATTCTTCACCCAGCAGTTCGCGAATTTCCTTAGCCTCGTCAAAGATATCCAACGCCTCGCGCAGGCTGGCAGGTAACGAATGCTCTGCTTCCCAAACTTCCTTTTTGGCTTCCGGGCGAGGTTCGGTCTTATTCATTATTCCCAGCAAACCAGAGGCCAGCGACACGGCAATGGCAATGTAGGGGTTACAGTCCATGCCCGTTACACGGTTTTCCAGCCGGCGCGCTGCAGGGACGGAATGCGGCACCCTAAGACCAGTCGTCCGGTTGTCTGACGCCCACTCGATATTTGCTGGGGCGCTTTGCCCTTCTACCGTGATCCGGCGATAGGAGTTCACATAAGGTGCGAGCAGCGGTACAGCCTGCATCAAGTACTTCTGAGAACCGCCAATAAACCAACGAAACAGATCGGACTCTGTCCCATCCGCGTTGGAAAAAATGTTCTCGCCGGTTTCGACATCCACGATGCTTTGATGAACATGCATAGCGCTACCGGGTTCGTCTCGGATCGGCTTGGCCATGAAGGTCGCGAATACACCGTTCTTCAACGCGGCCTCACGGATCGTGCGTTTGAAGTAGAATACTTGATCGGCAAGACGCAAAGGATCACCATGCATCAGGTTGATCTCAATCTGGCCCGCGCCGCCCTCTTGAATGACGGTGTCGATTTCCAAGCCCTGCGCTTCGGCAAAGTCGTATATGGTGTCGATGACTTCGCCAAACTCGTCCACAGCCGCCATTGAATAGACCTGTCGGCTGGCACCCTTGCGCCCTGTCCGACCTACCGGGGGCTCAATTGCTTCGTTCGGATCGTGGTTGGGCTTGGTCAGGTAAAACTCAAGTTCCGGCGCCACAACGGGCTTCCAGCCTTTTTCCCGATAAATACTAACGACACGCCGCAGAACTTCGCGGGGCGCGATTTCAAGCGGAGTTCCGTCCCTGTTAAACATGTCGCAGATCACTTGCAGGGAAAGATCGCTCGACCACGGTATCGAACAGGCAGTGCTCATGTCAGGCCTTAGGACGATGTCCTTTTCCAACCACTGACCCTCGATGTCCATATCGACGTATTCGCCCGAGATCGTCTGGTAAAACAGCGAAACCGGGAGTGCCAAGTCTGTGGAGGGCTTGAACTTCACGGCTGGCATTGCCTTGCCGCGTGAGGTTCCAACCAGATCAGGGACGATGCACTCGACCTCTTCGATCCGACGGCCTTGAGCAAATGAGATAAACTCTTCGGGCAGACTTTCTTGCCAGGTAGCTGCGATCACCTTTTTCATCAAAACCTCCAAAATGCCTCAAACCGCGAGACATTTGTATTTGACCTGCATCTTTTGATCAAATTTTGGAATTAGTCAATCGCTACTTTGAAATCGAAGCGGTCAAAATCAATTCATCTTAAGCTAAAAGGGCCTGTCGAACCAAAACCAGCCCTTGACGAATGTCTTCTTCAATCGCCTTTTTGACATTCTCAACATCACCATCTCGCAACGCCAAAATCGCTTCGCGGTGCTGATCCAACAATGTCTCTGTTTCGAACCGCCCACAAACGACCCGCAAAGATGGTCCAACCTGAAGTCACAAGGATTCAGCAATCCGCCGCAATATCAATGCGTCTGCCACCTCGTAAAGCGTGAAGTGGAACCGATAATTTGCCGCCAAATACTCGCGCGTATCGCCAACATCTATGGCCCTGTCTACAAGCGCATCTATTTGTTCCAACTTGGTAATTAATCGGCTGTCGGCATTCACCGCCGCCATTGAGGCCAGAGCTGGCTCGACGGACATTCGAACCAATTCAATCTGACTCAATCGGTGCTCGGACATTTCAGGCACTTCTACGCGCCGGTTCTTTAGCGAGCGCAATGCACCCTCGGCAGTTAAACGTCGAATTGCTTCACGCACCGGAGTGACACCCGCTCCAATCGCCTCTGACAGACCGAGAATTGTGATCGGTTGGCCGGGGATAAATTCCCCAAAGAGTATCATCTCCTTGACTCGAACATAAATTGTTTCGTGCTCGGGCGTTTTATCGCTCAAGTGTCTCATTTCCTGCCAATTTTCTGCGGATCTAGGCCAAACAATCTAACTAATTCCAATAAACTATCAAATTTTTAGAACAAGGTTGCAACGAAACCGTTTTTGATCAAAAGTTCGGCAATCAGCTATCTTGGGAGAAAATATGCTGATGAGTAAATCCAGCGCGGCAATTTCGATGATAACATTTCTTTCACAAGCCGCCTTTGCCGAAGAGGTGCGTGTGTACAACTGGTCCGACTATATTGACGAAGGCCTGTTGAAGAAATTCGAGGAAGAAACCGGTCTGACGCTGATCTACGACGTGTTC
>NZ_JBDZYG010000027.1:0-27003 GCF_040329455.1 Ruegeria sp. SCP11
ACCAACCATCACCAGCGGCATCCGCCTGGGCTCGCCCGCCGGCACCACCCGCGGCTTTGGCGAGGTCGAATTCCGCCAGATCGCCGACTGGATCATCGAGGTTGTCGACGGTCTGGCCGCCAATGGCGAAGACGGCAACGGCGCGGTCGAAGCCAAGGTCAAGGCCGAGGTCGCAGACCTCTGCGCCAAATTTCCGATCTACCCAAACCTGTAAATCTCACTGCTTACAGTGACTTGAACGGCGCCCTTTGGGCGCCGTTTTCTTTGACCAGTTGTACTCAAATAAAGCCGCGCCAGCGCAGAACGATCAACGCCAGCGCCGACAAGGCAAGAAAACCCAAGGCCAGCGACCCAAGAAAGCTTAGAAACCAACCCCAACGTCGATCAGCCAAGTTGATTCCGCTCAGATGGGTCTGAACGTCTTCTGACGCTTTAACAAGTTTCGGTGTATCCAGCACCAGACGCAGTTTGGGGTGAGCCGCCATCTGTTCGGCATTCGCCAGTAGCAGCGCCTGTTTGTAAATCCGTCGGGGCAGCTGCCGTTTGGCTTTTCTGACCGACGCTGTCAGTGTTTTGTCCCGCATACCCAGCTTTTTTCGCATCAACTGCAAAGTGTGCGAAATCTGGCTTTGGACATCTGTATTTTCCGACATGACGAGGCCTCCAAGCCCGCTAATCTAACCACCCTGCGCAAGGGCGACAATGGGGCTGGCTGTTTCTGTTTGCGGCGGGTATCACGGGCCTCATGCTGAATACGATCATACATGGCGAACCTACCGCGAACCCTCCTTTGCTGATTGCGCATGGTCTTTATGGCTCGGCCCGGAATTGGGGAGTGATTGCACGGCGTCTGGCGGATGAGCGGCAGGTCGTGGCCGTCGATATGCGTAACCACGCCTATAGCATGTGGACTGATCAGCACAGCTATCCTGACCTCGCCAATGATCTGGCCGAGGTGATCGACCATTTTGGTGGCAAGGCCGATGTGGTGGGACATTCGATGGGCGGCAAAGCAGCCATGACGCTGGCGCTGCAGCATGGGGATATGGTGCGCAAATTAGTCGTGGCCGACATAGCGCCTGTCAGCTACAGCCACAGTCAGATCCAGTTCATCGAAGCCATGCGCGCTGTCGATCTGTCGAAGGTTGAACGCCGCTCGGACGCATCAGAGCAACTGGCGAAGTTGGGCGTTGAGCCTGCGCTACAGAGCTTTTTTACACAGTCTCTGGATGTCAAAGGGCAACGCTGGTTGCTGAATCTGGACGTGTTGGCCGCCGAGATGCCGACGATCATGGGCTTTCCTGAACTGGACGCAAGCTGGGACGGGCCAGCCCTGTTTCTGTCTGGCGCCGCATCCGACTATGTCTTGCCGGAACACCGCGACTTGATCCGGGGGCTGTTCCCAGCCGCCAAGTTTGCCAAGATACCCGGTGCAGGACATTGGCTGCACGCCGAGAAACCGCGAGAGTTTGAAGCGGCTGTCCGGGCATTCCTAAACGCCTAGGGTTCAGAAACCTCACCGCCAGCATTGACCCAATCGGACAATCCACCAAGGTTGTAAACCTGATGATACCCCATATCTTTCAGCAACTTACCCGCCAAAGCAGCGCGGCCGCCGGCAGCGCAATACAGAACTATCGGGCGATCTTTCCGAAGTTCGGGGTCATGAGATTGCAAGGAGTCATCGGCCCGAAACTCCAACATGCTACGAGGGATATGATGTGCTCCTTTGGCCCGACCGGTCTGCTGCAATTCAACGGCATCGCGCACATCCAGCAACAAACCGCCCTGCCCTAAAAGCACTTGGGCAGAAGCGGTGTCTACGCGTTTAACAACCGCGTTTGCGGCCTCCATCATGTCTTTAACGGTTAATGGCACGAATAATCCTCCGGTGGCTGTCACCGGAGGTTAACATGCGGAAAATGGATGGTGTAGGCCGACCTTACTATTGCTCGCGGAAGGCGCGCGACATGCTGTCTGTCACCGGCTTGGCGATATAGGCCGCAAAGGTCCGTTCTTCCGTCTGGATCATGATTTCCGCAGGCATACCCGGTGTCGGGATAAAGCCGCGCACACGTTCAAGCTCCTCAGGTTCAAGCGAGATGCGGGCGAGATAGACCTCTTGCGGGGCACCGTTGGTGTCTTCGATCAAAGAGTCAGCCGACAGATAGAACACCTGACCGTTCAACACCGGTGTCGTGCGCTGATTCAGGGCCACCAGACGCACGGTCGCATCCTGACCAGTCACGACGCTATCGATCTCGGTACGCGGGATTTGCGCCTCGATGATCAGGGGGGCGTCTGCAGGCAGTATCTCGGCGATAGGCTCACCGGTTTCGATCACGCCGCCGGGTGTATGATAGTGCAACCGCACCACCGTTCCCGACACCGGAGCCCGCACGACCGCGCGGTCCAGAACACTGCGGGCCTGCCGCGCTTTTTCACGAACACTTTCCAGATCGGCTTCGATCACGCCCAGTTCGTCCAGCGCAGCCTCCCGATACGCGGCGCGGGTGCGAGCGATCTGTTCTTCGTATCTCAGCAACATCTGGCTGATTTCGGACGCCTCAGCTTGCAGGCGCGCCTGCTGTCCTTGGGCTTCGGCCTGAACCCGACGGATCGTGTTTAGATCTCCCTTACGCACCAAACCCTTTTCAAATAGAGCCTGCTTGGTATCGTATTCTTCTTGCAGGATTTCCGAACGCCGCAGCATGCTCTCCAACTGTGCCTCGAAGCCGCTAGAGCGAATTCTCAGTGCTTCCATATTCCGCTCCAACAGAGCGATATCGTTCAGCAAAGTCTTACGTGACAGGTCAAACGTGATCTTCTGTCCGTCGAGAATTGTCATCACCTCCGTGTCGTCCGCAGCAGCCATCAGGCTCGGAGAAAACTCCAGCCGTTGCAGCTCTCCGTACTCGGCGTTCAGACGCTCGGACATGGCCTGCAGGCGGATTTTTCGAATGAACAACTCGCGTTCGTTAGCTTCGGCCGAAGTTTGGTCTAGCGTCATCAGCACTTGTCCCGCTTTGACGGCCTGTCCTTCGACAACTTCGATTTCCTGAATGATACCGCCCTCCAGGTGTTGCACGATCTTGTTGCGGCCTGTGGCCACAAAGCTGCCCTGTGCAATCACGGCCGCCGCCAACGGCGCGCGGAAAGACCACACACCAAAGCCGCCAAAGCAGACAACCAAGAGGATCAAACCAACTACCACCAGACGATTGATCGAACGCGGTACTTCGGCGTACCAGACTTCGGGGTCTTTGGGATCGTTATTTACGGGTACAAGATCATTCATGTCGCACCCCCCTTACTGGTTTTGAATGCTGGGCGTGTTGTTGCGCGGCCCATTCAGTTGTTGCAGAACCTGTTCGCGCTGACCAAACAGCGCCACCCGGCCATCCGTTAGCAACATAATCTTATCGACCACGTTCAGCAGCGTTGGCTTCTGCGTGATCACGACTACGGTAATCTTGTTTTCCCTAGCCTGCTCAATGGCTCGGGCCAAAGCCTTGTCACCTGCCACATCGAGGTTCGAGTTCGGCTCGTCCAGAACCACCATGCGCGGGTTGCCAAAGAAAGCTCTTGCCAGCGCGATGCGTTGTTTTTGGCCACCAGACAGAGGCGAGCCGTCGGCCGCTACCACTGTCTCATAGCCTTGCGGCAGCGTCGCGATCATGTTGTGCACATCAGCAAGCACGGCAGCGTCGTGGATCTGTTCGTCCGTCGCGTCCGAGCGCATCCGGCCGATATTGTCCTTAATTGTTCCCGGGAACAGTTGAACATCCTGCGGCAGGTAGCCAATGCTTTCACCAAACTGGCGCGGGTCCCAATTGCGGATATCCATCAAATCCAGCCGGACACTGCCCGACGTGGGCAGGATCGATCCCACCAATGTCTTACCCAAAGTGGTTTTGCCCGCGCCCGAGTTACCGATGATGGCCAGTGTCTCACCCGGGTTCAGCGAGAAGCTGATCCCGTTCAGCACGACGCGCTTGGTACCGCCTGGCACGTAAAGCAGGCGCTCTACGTCCAACCGTCCTTCGGGGCGTGGCAGACGCAGTTTTTCAAACTGTAGAGCAGAATTGGACAACAGTTGGTTGATCCGACCATAGGCTGCCCGCGTCAGCAGGAAGGAGTTCCACCCTTCGATCGACCCTTCGATTGGTGCAAATGCGCGCCCTGCGATGATCGAAGCCGCGATGACCATGCCGCCGGTGATTTGGCCCTGCAGCGCAAGATACGCGCCCCACCCCAGAATGCTGATCTGTGTCAGCAGACGCACGCCCCGTGAAATCGCGGCGAAGATCACGTTTCGATCCTGTGCACGAACTTGCCATGTCAAAGATTGCGCGGTGTCACGACCCCAGATGCGCACCGCCTCGGGGATCATCGCCAGAGCATTGATGATCTGACTATTGCGCGCCATCGAATCCAAATGCTGGTTCGCCATGGACTGCGCCTTATTGGCTTCGGCAAACGGTTTTGCCGTCATGCGCTGGTTGATAAACGCAATCGTCGTCAAAATCAGGGCCGTGACAATCACGATCGATCCAAGCTGTGGGTGCACCAGGAAGATCATCAAGATGAACAAAGGCGCGAAGGGCACGTCCAGGAAGGATATCAGCGTACCCGAGACCAAGAAGCCTCGAACCTGCTGGAGGTCACCCAATGTCTGATACTCGCGCCCTGTGCCATGGAGCGAAGCATGCGCAGCCGCGCTCAGGACCGGTGCGCCCAGACGTGCTGCAACCTCAACGCCCGTACGCATCAGCATGAACCGTCGCAAAGCGTCAAAAGCCGACTGGAAGATAACAGCCCCCGCTACGATGGTCGTCAACATGATCAGAGTATCCAGCGACCTACTGGTCAGAACACGGTCACTGATCTGGAATAGGTAAATCGGGATTGCGAGGATCAGAATGTTCGTCGCAAAGGTCAAAACCAGCACAAAGGCCAGATTACGGTAAATCGCCCGCAACGACGTCCGCAGCGTCTTGCGAAAGTCTTCGGGCGGGGTCCGTTTGTGAAATGTTTGGGGTGGCCCCTTCCCATCGCCGCCACCTGAATTGCTGCGCAGCAATGGTTCATTCGCCTTGGCCTCGATAGTGGTCCCCATACGATCACCGCCTTTCGAGCGATACGCGGGGGGTGTACGGTCGCTCGTCTTTCTGACGGTTTCAGGATCGGGGCCGTCGACATCGGCCACCCCAGCACCGCTGCCCTGTTGATTACTTTCTTCGGCAGGCTGCGGCCGCTTGCGCCGGGGGGGAGGCCCGGCGTGCAGGTCCGGATCATCTTTCGCATCGTGATCCGCAGGGTTTGCTTTTATGGTCTTGCCGTCGCCCGCATCGCCTGCAGCGACCGCCCCCCGATTACCGTCTTCCGGATCACGTACACGGAAGTCTTCGCTCAAACGTATTCCTGGAGTTTTCTTTGGTTTCTCTTCAGATTGGTTTGCACTTGATGCCTTTGAGGCGGCGCCGCCATTGCGATCCAACGGGCTGGCGTATCGTCTCGGACGCGACGGGAAATCAATCGGCATATCAAAACTTTCAGGTCACTCGTAAAACAAACAGGTTTACTAGGATAGCATCGATTGCAGGCCGTCGTCGATGCCTGCCATTTCCGATTTCGTCAGCTTGTTGTGACCAGGAGCGTGCTCAGACTTACCCGGCGCATCAAGTTCTTCCATCATCAGTGCGACGGCTTCGCTGATAATCTCGGTTTTTTCCTCCATCGCATCTTCGAAAATGCTTGCCTGATGCAAAAGCAGGTCGGAGTATTCTTCCTCCTTCGCCCTGATCACTGAATCCACACCCATCTTTTTCACATGGGCCGAATTCAGAATGGCATTTCCAGCACCCAGCGCAGCGACTTCTTTGCCGTGGGGTGCATCGACATAAACGTCATCGTCGTCCTGCAACACGGTGACCTGCTCGACGTGATTGACCTGTAAGAGGTCGCCCTCGATCTTGAGCACCCGGACCAGCTCTGTCCCCGCAAACATCGGATCATTCAAGAGCGCGTCTTCCAACGCCTCTGTATCAACTTCCTGTAGAGGTATCACTTCGGCAAGCGTTTCACTCAGTTTTTCATGCGTGTCTTCGCCCGTGGTTGTCAGAGACACCTGGTTCATCACCAGATTATCCTCTGCCTCAGTTGGCTTCGCGCCGTGTACCACGTCATTGTCGGACAACACGATGGTCTGAGATACGGCATCGACCGAAGTCATATCGCCGCCAACAATTATCATATCGTAGAAGCTGCCCAACTGTAGAATGTTGGTTACGTTCGTCAGGATATTTTCGCCCAACGTGTAAGCAGTAGATGTCGCCGTGACTTTGGTGGCGATCTGGTCGATATCCGTGGCATCGATGACCTGCTTGATGAAATTCGTCACCAGCATATCACCGGAAATCCAATCAACAGCAACATAGGACCCTTGACCGGTATCTTCGACCTTGTCTTTCAGCCAAGGCGCTTCACTGGCCTCGACTGCGATTTCCGAGGACTGCACCACATGCGTTTGGCTTTGTACACCGGGCTCGCCTTCATCAACATCGGAAACAACGGCCACCTGGTTGAACACTGTCAGGTTCGTGGCTTTACCACCTACAAGGATGTTGGGTGCGTCAATCCAGCTGACAGTCACCGCAACCTCGTTTATCGCCAGATTTCCACCGGCAACAACGGAATGACCGTCGGCAAACTCCGGGTCTTCGGACTGGTCCCACTCGGCCGGCCACGGACTTGGGGTGTCATCCTCGACACCGTCTTCTTCATCATTCTTGAGATTGGCGGGCAGCAATTCTTCGAAATCCGGCAATTCATCGACATGCTCGCCGTTCACAATTATGCCCACGGCATCCTCGCCGTGGAATTGATGAATCTCAGCCCCTTCGAATTCGGTGTTCGCGGGCGATTGCATCCGCTCGATGAGCTCTTCGACCGCCGTGCCAGACAGGTAATCCTCAATATGTATTGATGGGGGCAGCGTAGCATGCAGAGACATCGCGACTGCAAACAACCCGTCACCGTGCTCCATCAGAGCATCGACATCGCGGAAATCGCCCTCTCCAATGGTGTCATTGTCGGTCAGGTAGAGTTTCTGGAACGTGTAGGTGACTGCTGACCCAACCAATTCGAAAATAAACTCGGGCTTCAGGACCATGTTGAACTGTACGGAAGATCCTACAAACCCTTCTGGTAGGCTAAAGTTCAGACCGAAGAAAAAGCCGGGAGATGCATCAAAAAGCTGAAGTTGCTCTGGTGCAGCAGGTGGTAAAGAGACATCAGCCTGTGGAGCGGCAAATTTGTACGGCAGCAGTTTGTGTGCTCCCGCCTCCACATTCAAATTTGCCGAGACCTTAATTTTTGTGGGATCCGCCAGCTCTTCAAGCTCGGCCTGGCGCCTTAGCGCGGTAAATTCTTCATACTGATCACGCAACCGAGCTTGCTCGGTCGTAAGTTCAAAAGTTCCAACGAAATGTGCAATTTGTTCCGTAATACTGTCGAGCGACATATCGGTTCCCTTCCCCGCTCCGGCCTGTAATTTCCGGTTTGGGTTAAGCTGGGCCGAGGCCGCTTATTTGCGGCCCCAGCGTTTTCTTGAATGGGGTCAGAGCTCGCGTTGGCGAGCTCTGGCTCCTGTTACACGTCAGTGTCGTCGCTGGTGTAAGTCGAGTTCATCGTACCACCAACCATTGTCGTATCGACCGAGTTGCCAAGGACGTTTGCGCCCATGACGATCGACTGGTTGAAGGCGGACGTATCGACCACCGCAGCGGCATTTGCATGAGACTCGCCGTTTACAATGCCGTCGCCGCCATTGTTTGAACCCCAGGTTCCGGCGCTGCCGCCGTTACCACCGGCACCCGAGTAAGCACCCGAGACATCGCCGCCAGTGACGCTGCCACCGTGGACGTAGCCGACTTCTGCGAAGCCATTTGCATCACCACTTTGGCCACCCGTGGATTGCGCGGCACCGCCGCCACCACCGAAGCCCGATTCGGACATGCCGTCGTTCGTACCGTATGCGGTCGACGTTGCATCGTTATCCGAGCTACCGGTTCCACCGTAACCCGAGATCGCCTCGGCCATGCTATCCGCAGAACCATCGGTGTCCGCCGTGGCAAAGATCGAGGACTCGCCACCGTAGCCAGCATCGTTATCTGCGTCTGCAGACCCCGTGCCGGTACCTGTCGACGTCGCATCCTGATCAAGCGCGCCGCCGCCACCGCCGGTCCCGTTTGCTTCTGCCATGCCGGTTCCATCAGCATCTGCGCGACCATCAGTGTCGTTGGTTCCGCCAGCGCCACCGGCAGAGTCGGCATCCTGATCGTTGCCCGCTTCGCCCATGACATCACCAGGAGTCTGGGTGATTACAGGACCAGCAGCATCCTGGTTGCCCACACCCTGAGCGTCGGAGGTTGCGTCTGCACGACCACCTTCGCCGTAAGCACCCATGCCGTCGCCACCGTCGCCGCCGTCACCGCGAGCACCGTCGCCGCCGTCACCGCCGTCGCCTTCACCGCCTTTACCGCCGTCGTCACCGTCGCCACCGTCGCCGCCGTCGCTGGCGTATTTCCAGCCCCAGTCGCCGCCGTCGCCGCCGTCACCGCCGTCGCCGCCGTCACCGCCGTCGCCGCCGTCACCGTAACCGCCTTTGCCGCCGTCACCGCCGTCACCGCCTTCGCCGTCACCGCCGTCACCATAACCGCCTTTGCCGTCTGCATCAGCGTCGGATTTGCTGCCAGCTAGACCCAGCCCGATGTTGCCACCTGCGGCTGAATCATTCGCTTCGGTGTCATTGTCGGTTTCATTTTTGGCCAGACCAAGGTTGGCTGCACCGCTGTCGCCGCCGTCAGCATTGCCAGAGGATGCGTCGTTGTATGCAAGCGCACCGCCTTTGGCATCTGCGTCGCTGTCATTGTCGCCGCCTTTAGATTCACCGTAGTTGCCGGCACCTGACAGACCCAAGCCCAGACCCAGGCCAATCGAACCGGCGTTGCCGCCGTCACCGCCGTCGCTTTCGGAATCAGACGCGTCCGATTTACCGACGTTGTAGGCTTTGGAATCGCTGTCCGCCTTACCACCGTCGCCGCCATCACCAGATCCGCTGGCATCTGTGTCTGACTTGATGACGTTCATACCTAGGGTTTTCGCATCACCCGAGTCTCCGCCATCTCCAGCTTCGGAATCGGCATTGGCGTCACCAGACTCACCGCCACCCGAAGATGCAGTGCCACCCTTGGTGTCGGACATCGCGTTACCGCCTTTGGCTTCACCACCGTCACCGGAATTGCCACCCAGCGACTCGGCATCGATGCCATCGTCTGATTTGGCGGTGCCGCCCCTCGCATCTCCGTACTGCTCGAACGTGCCGCCGTCATTCGAGACCTTAGCACTACCCAAGAAGTCGTTGTCTTTCAGGTCAGCAAGCTGGCTGTTGATCGACAACATATCGTTGCCCTCACCGTCCAGCGAAATATCCAGGTTCATATCGTCGCCTGGATCGTAGTCAAAGTCGTTTCCTACGGTGATAACGTCGTCGACCTCGCCACCTTTGCTTACGTCGACATCGACCAGATCATCGTCGCGGGGAATCCACTCGCCGCCACCAAAATCAATATGGATGTCGTTGTCGATGTCGTTTTCGTTGCTGTCGTCACCGCCGTTTCTATTTGCTTGATACTGTTTTTGGTCCTGATCTTGATCCTGCTTTTGATCCTGATCATTTTCATTTTCTACTTCAGTTTTTTGTTCCTGTTCAGCGTCGATGTCAGTTTTTTGCTCCTGATCAACATCAGTATCTTGGTCTTGTTCGTTCAAATTTGCATCGACCTCGGCATGTTTAACGAAGATGTTGGCGTCCACGTCCGCATGGACTTCATCAACTTCTACTTCACCGATCGCTGTGATGTCATTGTGGGGTTGATTATGACGAGTTCTACTCATAACAAATTTCCATTTTTGTAGCACCCGACCGTCATTCATCTAAAAAACGGCTACTGGCGCGGTTGAAACAATGTCTTAGAACTCAGGCGCAAAACGCGCTTGAGGGTGTCGTTGGTGAATTCGTTTCCCACCTCCCTTTCTCGGCTAAGCCGATACGCTGTCCACGGGGTTTATTGCTCGCGTCAAATTGCGATTCGCGGACAGATCAGGAATTAAGCTTCCCAAATTGAAGCAGGGGTATGGTCGCAGCAGAACGGCGGGCTGAATAGCTGACTTAAAGCACTATATGGCGTAACTCATTGAGTATAAACGAATTTACCTTAATTAACGGAAAATTAACGCCTTAATTCCACAAAATCCGGACTAGAACCCACTAAAGGGGTAAAGCCATATATTTGCGTCACATTTTCGGAAAAAGTTGCTGTGAACCTAAACTAAAGTTCTAGCTCAAATTGGCAGAACAGCACAGATAGTTGATGAAAATCGGTCTTTCAGCTATAGTTACTTAATCTAGAAGTTAATATAGCGTTTATTCGCATTCCGTGTGTTGTTTACGATTACGTCACAGATTTCGTGGCGTGGGTTTAGGGGGAAATAATGAGCAATCCGTTGCAGGATAGTGTTGCCCAAATAGATGTTTATTCCGAAGATTTCTCTATTAATTTCATCGGAAAAGAACTCTTCTTCTCAAAGCAAACTCTTCTAAGCGTTCAGACGGAATTCGGCGTTGCCGCACATAGGTACGATGGCATTGCGGAATTGAAAGCTGACAGCGCATCCAACTCAATGGCTGGCAAAGTGGTAGTGGTCGACCAGATCATGCTGGATGACCTTCTCAACCGTCCGGAAGCATATACTCAGGTGGTCGGTATGGGCTGCCTTGCCTTCGCATACAGAAAAGAAGAGACAGCCCGCTCTCTGTTCGAAAGCTGGGACCGGGCGCAGTTCGGAGATATCGGCTATCTTCCGATGAACGTCGCACCGGATGTGTGGCGTTCCATATTGCGGCTGCTGATGCATGAAGAGTTATACCTGCCCAGCTTTCTGGCCAATTGCGTTTCGCCACCACATGACCCGGGCACTCCCTACATACTGAGCGAGAAACCGGCTAAACCAAAATCGGAACCGAAGAAACCGAACCCAGTTTTTGCCCGGCTTACGCGGCGTGAAAAGCAGGTCCTGCGTCTGGTTTCAAAAGGTCAAAGCAACAAGATCATCGCTTCAAACCTTGGCATTACCGAGCACACAGTAAAGCTGCACATACACAATGTCACAGGCAAGATCGGTGTCAGCAACAGAACGGCGGCGGCGCAGTTTTATTTCGAGGTGACGTCAGACGAAGCTTACGGTCAAGCAGTTGACTGAAACGCTGGAAACCCGCTTTGATCGCCTGATCCTGTTGGTCGGCAAGCTCAATTACATGTGGACCAACACCGAAAGCTTGTTGATTCACCTCATTGCAGGACTTGGCGGCACGAAAAAAGACGTCGCGGTCATCATCTTTCTGACCCTCAACACCACGCGCGCCCGGGTAGACTTGGTAGAACGTCTCGCGAAAATGGACGGTCGCCCGGCCGAAATCCGAGACCCTATCTTGGAACTCACCCAACGGCTAAGCAAGTTGTCATCTATCCGAAACAAGTACAATCACTGCATTTACTCATTCGATACCGAAAGCGGAAATCCAAAGACTATTCTGATGCGCATCGCGGACAGAAAGACCGATATAAAACTGGGGCGCGAAGACACTGTTGACGAAGAAGCCATTCAGGAAATCGAGAAGGTCGTCGCGGAGTTGTCGGCCGCAAACCGAGATATCTGGCAACTGATTGGCAAACTAGGATTTCCAATCTGATTCCAACCACCTCCAGCGACAACTCTATCTGCGCCGAATTTGGTACCCGCGGCCGGACTCGAACCGGCACGGCGTTTCCGCCTGGAGATTTTAAGTCTCCTGTGTCTACCATTCCACCACGCGGGCTAGGTGTGTTGGGCCTGTTTCGGCCCTGAAAAAACCAGTAAGGCCACAACGCCATGAATACAATGCGCTTTGCGAGCGGAAGCGAAGGATTTTTGCCTTGCGTTTACCAGCGTCGCCACATCCGCATTCCACCAAAGCTGCTTGGCGGGTGACGTCTGCCCCTTACTGTCAACAAAACAAACTGAAAAGCCGCTAAGTTGGAACTTCCCAAAGGAACCCGCCAGCGCTTGGCGTGCAAATCAGCAGAGTGAACGGAACGGGCGGCTTCGCGCTGCTAATGGACAACGCTCAACCTGCATTGTCTGCCAGAGACCGCCAAAGACGCGTTGGAGGGCCACAAAGTCAAGTTGAACAACGACGGCAAGGCTGGACGGTAGCTTTCCACGCTACAACTGCGCGTAAAATTAAATTGGGCAAGGTCCTTTTCCCAGAAATCGAATAGATCGATATATGATTCCAAGAGAGAGGCGGCGCAAAAGCCATTCATCGTCTTGGCATCGTTCCCAAACACGTTGTGGCATTCGGATTAGACCAAGTTTTTCAGGCCACAAGGAAAGCAAAAACAATGCTCGGGGTTTAGATTTTTTTTTTGATGTATTTCGGCGACTTTTCGTCGACACCGATCGCATTGTTGGTTGGTCGCAGGCCACTGTCTTCACATACTAGCACTAGGCAAACAGCATTAATTTCGGAGTAAGCTGATAGGCTTACCAAACTCTCGGCTGAATGAGCGCCCGAGGGCTGATGCGCAAGAGAACCCACAACGCAAGGCTATCTGCTCCGTACTCAGCCGGGTTTCCTGCGCTAGGTACCGGGCATGTTGCAGTCGATAGAGCTTGTAGTACTTCCCAGGTGTCATGCCGAGTTCATCGGCGAAGGCTCGGCACAGGGTTCGTTCGGATGTTGAAACACGTTCGGCCAGTTCATAGGTGGTCAGAGGGTGTTCGACATTTTCTGCGATGATGTTAAGCGCCTTAAGCAGCTTGGGTGATCCACGATCGTTCAGCCGTGCAGCGCCACGATGCTGGTCTTTCTGGCGCGCAGGATCAAAGATAAACATACTTGAGGCATCAAATGCAGCAGCCGGGCCAAATGTATCCTGTATGAGTTCGAGGATCATCTCCAACGCTGTGCTTGCACCTCCACAGGTCATGAAAGATCCCGAGCTAACGTAGCGAGCATTAGAAGTATCTACGTTGGGAAAGGCCTCTTCAAACGCGTCCAGTTCCTGCCAGTGAATGGTTGCGCTGTGGCCGTCCAAAACCCCGGCCTCAGCAAGAAGCCAAGAGGCAGTATCCAAAGCCAGCACCCTCCGGGCGTTGCGGGATGCTTGGCGGATCATAGAAACCAGTTCTTTAGTGATCTGCTCACGAATGCTGTATCCCGCCACTATTACTAGCGTGCCTCGGGTCTTATCCGGCTCGAACCGTCTATCCGGCGAGAATTTCAACCTGCTGGAACTGGCGACTGTCTCACCGTTCAGGGTCGTGACCTCCCACTCCAGCCCCGCGAACATCGAACGCATTTTGACGTCGCGCAAGGGTTCAAGCGCACTGGCCAGAACCATGTTTGAAAACCCGTCCAGCAACAGAAATTCGAACTTTTCATGTGAATTTGACGACAAAAGTATTCCTCCTGACGAATAATGTATCGAGACGGCAAAAGTTTTGAAAGTAGCTTCGCGCAAATTCGTCATCCGACGACTCTCAACGACTGCCAAGCGGAGGCCTGTTTCGCCATGCTGGATTCTGACCTTCTATGGACACCCAGTGTCGAACAAATCTCGGAGACTCGGCTTGCCGCGTTTCGGAACATTGCAGAAATTCAGGCTGGGAAGGCATTCGACACCCACGCTGACCTGCACCGTTGGTCGGTCGATCAAGCGGATGCATTCTGGCGGCTGGCTTGGGAATTCTGCGGCTTGGTCGGCGACGCCGGAGACACAACACTGATCCCGGATGAAGACCCCCTGAATGTCAGGTTCTTCCCGAACGCTCGGCTGAACGTTGTCGAAAGCTTTCTGAAAAACCCCAACGACCGGGACGCCATTATCTTCTACGGCGAAGATGGTCGCCGCCTACGGTGGAGCCGCGCCGAGTTGAGGCAGGAGGTCGAATGTCTGGCCGCGGCATTGAAGGACGCCGGTATTGTCGCGGGCGATCACGTTGTGGGATATGTCCCGAACATGCCTCAGACCGTGGCGGCCATGCTGGCCACGGCGTCGCTGGGCGCAGTCTGGTCCTCATGCGCGCCGGAAAGCGGGCCGGACGTGGTTGTGGATCGGTTCGGTCAGATTGCACCCAAGCTGATGTTCGCCGCAGACGGCTATTTCTACAATGGCAAGGTTTTTGACACGCGCGAGGCCATCGCCACTGTCGCATCCCGCATACCGTCGATCGAACAGGTCATCGTCTGGCCATACGCGCAAGACGGGTCCGATCTGCCTAAGGGCATGACCTCGTATGACGCGTTCAAAACCGCCGAGGCGCCGGTGCTGGATTACCGCCCGATGGGGTTCCGCGATCCGCTTTACGTGATGTTCTCGTCCGGCACGACCGGCAAGCCGAAATGTATCGAGCATTCGGGCGGCGGCACCTTGCTGCGTATGCTGATCGAGCAACAGCTGCACTGCGATCTGCGCGCCGGTGACCGGATGTTCTATTACACTACTTGCAACTGGATGATGTGGAACTGGCAGGTTGCCGCTCTAGCATCCGAGGCCGCAATCATACTGTTTGACGGCAACCCGGCCTATCCGGGCATCACCCGCCTTTTCGATCTGGTCGAAGCGGAACAGGTCACCCATTTCGGAATCTCAGCGAAGTTCATTGATGCCGCGCTCAAGCGCGGTGTTCGACCGGTCGACAGCCACTCTCTCTCCTCCTTACGAGTGGTTTTGTCGACCGGCTCTCCCCTATCTCCTGATGGGTTTGATTACGTGTACCGCGATTGGAAAGCAGAGGTGCAGTTGGCGTCGATCTGTGGCGGCACGGACATTCTGGGCTGCTTTATTGGCGGCTGCCCGACAATGCCGGTTCACAAGGGTGAAATTCAGGCTCCGATGTTGGGGCTGGACGTGGCCACGCTGGATACCGACGGCAACCCGGTAGTTGGCGCCGCCGGAGAGCTGGTGTGCCGCAATGCGCATCCATCGATGCCGACCCGTTTCCTTAATGACCCGGAGCAGGCACGGTATCGCTCCAGCTATTTCGAGACCTACCCGAATATCTGGCGTCAGGGCGACTTCACCATTCAGACGGATCATGGCGGCTATGTCGTTCTTGGCCGGTCGGACGCGACGCTGAACCCCGGCGGCATCCGGATCGGCACGGCCGAGATTTACCGACAACTGGACAAGATCGAACAGGTCGAGGACTCGGTCGTTGTTGGCCAGAACATCAACAACGATGTGCGCGTCGTTCTGTTCGTGACCACCCCCGAGAATGTGACGCTGAATTGCGAGCTGGTCTCGCGGATCAAAACCGAGATCCGCACCAACGCCTCGCCGCGGCACGTCCCGGCAAAAATCATCAAAGTCGCGGATATCCCCCGCACGAAATCCGGCAAAACCGCCGAACTGGCCGTGCGGGATGCCGTCAACAACCAACCCATCCGTGACCTGACCGGCCTGATCAATCCCGGCGCGCTGGCACAGTTCACCGACCACCCTGACCTTAAATGCTGATCGAAGGATACTCATCATGCCTCTCGCAATGAATCGTGAAGTTTTCATCACCTGCGCTGTGACCGGTTCGGGCGGTACGCAGGACAAATCTCCGCACGTGCCTCGCTCGCCCGAGCAGATCGCGAACTCGGCGATCGACGCGGCCAAGGCGGGTGCTGCCGTCGTTCACTGCCACGTGCGTGACCCTGAAACCGGCGCGCCGTCGCGTGATCTGGGCCTGTATCGCGAGCTGACCGACCGTGTCCGCGATGCCGAGGTAGATGTGGTTCTGAACCTGACCGCCGGTATGGGCGGTGACATCGTGTTCGGCTCGACCGAAAGCCCGTTTCCCGTCAACGAAGCTGCGACCGACATGATCGGCGCGACCGAACGGATGGCCCATATCGCAGAATGTCTGCCGGAAATCTGCACCCTGGACTGCGGCACCATGAACTTTGCCGAGGCCGACTATGTGATGACCAACACCCCCGGCATGCTGCGGGCAATGGGTCAGATGATGAACGATCTGGGCGTGAAGCCGGAAATCGAAGCCTTTGACACCGGCCATCTGTGGTTTGCCAAGCAACTGGTGAATGAAGGCATTCTGGAACCCAATGCGCTGGTCCAGTTGTGCATGGGTGTACCGTGGGGTGCTCCGAACGATATCAACACCTTCATGGCAATGGTCAACAACGTGCCGTCCGACTGGACATGGTCGGCCTTCTCGCTGGGCCGCGATCAGATGCCTTATGCGGCACAGTCAGTTCTGGCAGGCGGCAACGTCCGGGTCGGTCTGGAAGACAACCTGTTCCTTGACAAAGGTGTTCTGGCCACCAACGCCCAACTGGTCGAGCGCGCCGTGACCGTGATCGAAAACATGGGCGCCAAGATCATCGGCCCCGACGCCGTGCGTGAAAAGCTGGGCCTGACCAAGCGGGCACCTGTTTCCAAAGGCGTTGCAGCATGAGCGTGCCACAAAAAGCAACCATCGTTGGTGGCGGCGTGATTGGTGGGGGCTGGGTCGCCCGGTTCCTGCTGAACGGATGGAACGTATCGGTTTTTGACCCCGATCCCGAAGCTGAACGCAAGATCGGCGAAGTGCTGGCAAACGCCCGCCGCGCCCTGCCTGCGCTCTATGACAAGGCGATGCCCGCCGAGGGTACTCTGACTTTCCATGACGATATGGGAGAGGCTCTGACCGGTGCCTCGTGGGTTCAGGAAAGCGTTCCCGAGCGTCTGAACCTCAAGCACAAGATCCACGCGCAGATCGACGAACTATCGCCTGCCGACGCGGTGATCGGCTCTTCGACCTCGGGGTTCAAACCGTCCGAGCTGAACGAACAAGGAGGCCGTGTAGTCGTCGCACATCCTTTCAACCCGGTTTACCTGCTGCCGCTGGTCGAACTGGTTGGTGAAGCTGAGACCTGCGCCAAGGCGTCCGACATTCTGCGGTCGATCGGGATGTACCCGCTGACCGTGCGCAAAGAGATCGACGCCCATATCGCCGACCGCCTTCTGGAAGCGGTTTGGCGCGAAGGCCTGTGGCTGATCAAGGACGGCATTTGCACGACTGAAGAGCTGGATGAGTCTATCCGCATGGGCTTTGGCCTGCGGTGGGCGCAGATGGGTCTGTTCGAGACCTACCGGATCGCCGGCGGCGAAGCTGGCATGAAGCACTTCATGGCGCAGTTCGGCCCGGCCTTGCAGTGGCCCTGGACCAAGCTGATGGATGTGCCCGAGTTTACCGACGAACTGGTCGATCTGATCGCGGGACAGTCGGACGCTCAATCCGGCCATATGTCGATCCGCGAACTGGAACGTCTGCGCGACGACAACCTGATCGGCATGATGCGCGCGCTGAAGAAAACCGGTAGCGGCGCGGGTGGCGTTCTAAACGCCCATGAAGCCACCATGCCCGAACCTTCGGTTGAGGATTTGCCCGTCACCGTGGACCGCACCATCCCGCAAAGCTGGACGGACTATAACGGCCACATGAACGAGGCCCACTACCTTGAAGCCTCGGCCCAAGCGACCGACCGCTTCATGGAGATGATCGGCGCGGATGCAGACTATGTCGCCGCGGGCAACAGCTATTTCACTGTCGAAAACCACATGCAGTTCCTGGCCGAACTTCACGCGGGCGATCGGCTTAAGGTCACCAGTCATATTCTGCGTGGCGATGGCAAAAAGATGCAACTGTTCCACCGTCTCTATGGTGAAAACGATCAGCTTGCGGCGACGGTTGAAACCTTGCTGATCCACATGGACTTGAATGCACGCAAAACGTCGCTGCCGTCCGAGGCCGTGGCCACAAAACTCGTTGCCTATGCTCAGGATCATGCCCGTCTGCCTGCACCCAAAGGTGTTGGCCGCTACGTCGGTCAAAAGGACGAAATCTAAAATGCTCACCACCGTTCTCTTCCGTGCACCTGTGCCGGTGTGAGCATTCACTGGCGGGTCGAGCCGTGCAGGTTTCGACCCGCCATTTTTTGGAAGGACACAAACAAAGAACGTCCAATTTCTCAGTAAGGGAGGAAAAACATGTCAGATGACAACCACAATTCCCACTTGGTGGCCAAGAGCGGTTTCTTTACCGGCCTCCACCCGGGAATGAGCATAGCGGCCAAAGGTATGATCGCCGCTTTCGTGATCTTCACGGTCATGAATGTTGAATTCGCCGGAGGGCTCTACAAATCCATCCGCAGCTGGATCGAAAACGGCTTAAGTTTCTACTACATCACGCTGTTCTCTATCGGGCTGTTTGTATGCCTTTGGCTGATGTTCTCAAAACACGGCAAGGTTCGTTTGGGCGACGATGATTCACGCCCCGAGTTTAGCAACTTCAGCTGGTTTTCGATGCTGTTCTCGGCTGGGATCGGGATCGGCATCCTGTTCTTCGGCGTGGCAGAACCCATCTTCTATTTCGACAACACGGAAGTCTGGGGGTACCCAAACAACCCGCACGCTGACCTGCGAGGCAACACGGAAATGGACATGCAGCGCGCGGTTGACGCAATGCGTGTTACTTTCTTCCACTGGGGCTTTCACGGTTGGGCATTCTACGTTCTTGTTGGCCTGAGCCTAGCGTATTTTGGGTTCCGCAAGAAACTGCCTTTGACCCTACGCTCGGCGCTGTACCCCCTAATCGGAGAACGGATTTATGGCCCCTGGGGTCACGCAGTCGACCTGTTGGCCGTGTTCGGCACCGTTTTTGGCGTCGCGACTTCGCTGGGTCTGGGTGTCAGCCAGATGGCGGCTGGTCTGAACCACCTGTTCGGCATCGACCCGGGTATCGGCACCAAGCTGGTTCTGATCGCGGTGGTTTCGGTCATTGCGACTGCATCAGCTGTGTCGGGCGTCGGTAAAGGCATCCGCATCTTGTCGGAATGGAATATCTGGCTGTCGGTTGTTTTGCTGTTCGGCTTTGTTCTGTTTGGCCCCTTCCAGTGGCTGATGGGCTTTTTCGTGACATCCCTTGGGGACTACATCTGGAACTTTGTTCCAATGGGGTTCTGGACAGCGACTGAAGCCAGCGAAATCTCGTGGCAGGGTGGCTGGACGATCTTTTACTGGGGCTGGTGGATTTCGTGGTCGCCTTTTGTGGGTGTGTTCATTGCGCGTATCTCGCGCGGGCGCACCATTCGAGAGTTCATGATCGGTGTGATGTTCGTTCCAACCACCATCGCGTTCTTCTGGCTCTGCATGTTCGGCGGCAACGCGATCTGGCAGGAACTGCACATGGGTGCAGGCCCGGGTGCCGTCGATGGCGCCGGCATCATTCAGACCGTTCGTGACTGGGACTTGCCAAACGCACTGTATGGCACCATCGACAATATCGGAAAATCCAGCTGGCTGGGTGAGATCAACTGGTTCAGTTGGCCCATGTCGCTGCTGGCGACATTCCTGTTGTTCTCATGGTTTATCACCTCATCGGACTCGGGCACCTTGGTGATCACCACCATGTTGTCGATGGGCGACGATAATCCACCGAAGAAATTCCGCATCATCTGGGGCCTCGGTGAGGGTGTCGTTGCCGCTGCTCTGCTTCTTGCAGGCGGTTTGGGCGCGCTACAAACGGCCTCCATCGCTGCAGCTTTCCCGATATCTTTCGTGCTGATCGCAATGATCTGGGGATTGTTGAAATCCTTGAACGAAGATTCTTCGGCTGCTCCGATTTCGCAGGCTCCCGTAGCATCCGACGGCACCCGGATAAAACAAGACCTACGAGCTTAGAGGTAGGTTTCAAAGATGGGCACCACCGAGAAAGCTATTCTTTCGGTGGTGTCACAAGTTCCTTCGGTGAGCAGGGTTTAAGAATCCCCACGCCACGACCCGGATCAAACTACCTTTTTGAATTGAACCAAATGCGTCACCGACAGCTAATTGTGTCAATCTGTGGTGTCAAAATCACCTTGAAGAACCGTTTAGGGTCGATCGGTTTCGCATCCGACAAGAGTTCAGAGCGGTGCAGAACATGGAGCTGCGATGCTACCGCTAAGCGGAAAATACGCGTCTGAGACTGTCACAGAGAGTAGCTTCCGAACCTGTTGACACTCATGTGTTGCGCTCCAGCCAAATACGGTTTCTGCTGCAAGAAAACCGCTCTTCAGGAGGTCGCAATGCCCCAATCATCCGCCACCAATCGTCGTATTGTTCTAGCTGAACGCCCAAATGGACAACCCGACGAGAATACGTTGCGCCTTGAAACCACAAGCGTTCCTGAGCCTGGTCCAGACGAGATGCTGGTACGCACGGTGTATCTGTCGCTGGATCCTTACATGCGCGGGCGAATGAATGATGCCAAATCTTATGCCGAACCCGTTCCGATTGGCGGAGTTATGACAGCTCAGGTCGTTGGACAGGTGGTAAAATCCAACATCGAGGCGTACGAGGTCGGAGACTTTGTGCTGAACTTAAGCGGTTGGCAGGACTTCGCTGTCTCTGACGGAACACAGGTCGTCAACTTGGGAAAATCCCCGGACAACCCGTCTTGGGCGCTCGGCATACTAGGAATGCCCGGCTACACGGCATACGCCGGTCTTCTTAAAATCGGGGAACCCAAGGCTGGTGAAACAGTTGTTGTGGCTGCGGCAGCCGGTCCGGTTGGCGCAACTGTCGGTCAAATCGCAAAGTTAAAAGGATGTCGTGTGGTCGGCATCGCAGGCGGCTCGGAAAAATGCACACATGTTGTCGAAAACCTCGGGTTTGATGTGTGTCTGGATCACCGGTCTGACGATCTGGCAGCGCAATTGCGTGATGCCTGCCCAGACGGAATTGATGTCTATTTCGAAAACGTTGGCGGCAAAGTTCTTTATGCTGTGTTACCGCTCTTGAACCCGTTCGCACGGGTGCCCGTCTGTGGGATTGTATCCTGGTACAACCTGCCCGGCTTGCCCGACGGCCCGGATATGGGCCCTGCGATCATGGGCACGATTTTGCGGATGAAAGTCAAAATGCAGGGTTTCATAATCTTCGACACCTTCGGACCCGAGGTGTACCAGGAGTTTGTCCGAGACATGACGTCCTGGCTCGAAAACGGTTCAATCAACTACAAGGAACATATGGTTGAGGGGCTGGAAAATGCTCCTGAAGCCTTCAACCAACTTCTGGCTGGCGGAAACTTTGGGAAAATGGTGGTGAAAGTTGGTTAACCGATCAGGCGGCGAAGTATCGTAAGTGCTTGCACCACTGACGATGCGGTCGCCGGTGAAGTAACGACGACCACATAAATCACTGGGTCGTCTTTCAGCGGGCCGGCGGCCTAACTATCTAATGCTGTGATCTGAATCCGATCCAGCATGTGCTTGTGCGGCGGTGCAATGTGGCAAAGTCAGTTCAATCGACCATAGAACGTCATACGGGCGTTCTCTGACAGTGCCACGCCGGGCTCAGCATTATAGGCCAGTACAGCGAGCATTCGTGTTATGTCACTTTCATTCGGGGAAACCCGGTGTATGGAGTTCCGACCGCGAAACAGCACCAGCGTCCCCGGGTCCATGCTCAGCACCTGTGGCTTCATTTCACTGTCCAAGACAGCCCTGACACCGTCGTAATTCATGTCGCCCGTGCCCGCGTCCCGCAAGTCCTTTACATATTCGAAACGGCCGCCGGCGTCGGGTTTTTGGATCAGTAGCGTGATGGCGAACGAAGAGTTGTCGAAATGCCAGCCGAGTTCCTGCCCCCGGGTTGCATAGTGAATATTGATTGAGGACAGCGGGTCGGCATAGGGGTGCAGTTCGGTCTCGCCCGTAGCCTGCTTAATGAAGCTGCGAAAGGACGGGGCGTTGTATAGAATACGCAGCGGTGATGTTGGCGAAACCACGTCGTCGCAGACGCATCCCTTGGACGACTGTACTCGTCGATTGGCCGGATGCGATGCGTCAAATGCAGGATCCGTCGGCGTTAGATAGACCGAATGGCTCTGCGTGCAGAAATACGCCTGGTCCTGCCTGGCCTTGGCTTCAGCTTGCATAGAGGAAAGCGCCTCGGGGCGGATGAAATCCTCCAACACCAGCGCTCCGAATTCATCCAGAGATGCTCTTGCCTTTGCACCGAAGTTTTCGCTTCCCAGTGGAAAACGTTCAAAGTCGACGATGTCTGCTATTTCCATGCTGCTAGCCTATACTAGAGAAGCTTTGAATAGGCCGATTAAACCTTTTCTTTTGGAATGCGGAAAGCTGCTTTTTTCGGTCTGACTCAATTTCAAACGAGCGAAGTAAATGCCTGCGAAACTCGTCACCGGTTTTGAAGTATTTGAATAGCGACAATTTATTCATGGGGCGCGACTATGAATGCCCCCTGCCCGCCTCAAGACGGGCTCCCCTGGCAAGACCCTCCAATTCTTGGTGGTTGCGACGAGCCAGAACCCACTCTGGTCAAGTCCACCTAAACAGTTCCACTGGCACTGACGTCAAACATTTCGACAGTACCATACGTTATCCGATCTTGTTCTTTTGCAAATGCGGTGTAGTCCCAAAATGGGCGCGGTACACCCGCGCGAAATGGCCAGGGCTTTCGAACCCGCAGGCAAACGCAACTTCTGTAACCGAGGATTCTGTTTGCAATAGCAGCTTACGCGCTCGGTCCAGTCGCATCTCCATCGAGTATTTCTTGGGGGACGCATTCAGGTACTTTCCAAACAAACGTTCCAGCTGGCGCGTCGATATCCCGATTTCCATCGCTATTTTGGACGGTGAAACCGGTGCTTCAATCGACTTTTCCATTATCTGGATCGCTCTGGCCAAATGGGCGTTTCGCATCCCATTCCGAGACTGGATCGAAACACGCTGTTCTGCGGTGGCATTGCGAACGGCGTTATAGACCATCTGATCGGACACAGCGACGGCAAGATCATGGCCGTGGTCCTGTTCGATAAGATGAAGCATCAGGTCCGCTGTGGCCGTGCCGCCGGATGCAGTTATGAATTTGCCTTCGACGGTAAACACGCTGCGCACCAGATTGACCTCCGGAAAGGCCTCCATGAAGCTGTCGTGGTATTCCCAATGAATTGCCGCTTCGGAACCGTCCAGAAAACCCGCCTCTGCCAATAGCCAAGCTCCGGAACACAGCGCTCCGATCGGAGTGCCCCGGGCACGCTCACGCCTGAGTGCAGACAATAGTGAACGCGACGCATGTGCCTGCATGTTTATGCCTGACAGAACGAACAACCGGTCAGATTTGGGAATCCCCGAAATACCGCCGTCCACCACCGTTTTAATCCCATTGGAACAGGTTACGGTTTCCCCGTCTTCCGACAGAATTGACCACTTGTACAGCTTTTCACCCCGTACAAGGTTCGCAATACGAAGAGGTTCAATCGCGCAGGAAAACGCCAGGTGTGAGAACTCTTCGATGAGCAGAAAGACAAAGTGCTGCGGGTTGGACATGGTGGCCTTAGTGTCAAAAGCAAAAACTGCGCGGGACAAACCGCGCAGTCTCAATTGCAGTGTTATTCCCTAGAGGTTATTGCGCGGCGCTGCGAGCGGCATCCAGCCAGCTGTCATAGGCAGCCTGATTTGCCGCGATCCACTCGTCGACATGACGGTCGATGTCATCCGAGCTATCCTCGCCGTCCGCGATTTTTTTGTTCTGCGCCGAAATATCATTGATGTCGATTTTGGCTACTTCGAACAGCTTTGCCGCAGCAGGGTTCGCTGCCAGGAAGTCGTCGGTCGCAACAACTCGGATGCTGTCGACGGCAAAACCCAGGTCCTTGCCGTCAAAAGTGGTCTCGGCGGTCGCGCCATCAGGCAGTGACGAGTACGGCACGGCGAGGAATTCGACGTTTTCACCCGGGATCAGAACGCCCGACACCCAATACGGAGTCCATGTGTAGTACAGCACGTTTTCACCACTTTCGCTGCGCGCAATCGTGTCAGCGATAATCGCGTTATACTCACCCTGGTTGTGGTTTACCGTGTCGCGCAACCCGAACTCGTCAAGCTGATGCTCAATCACACGCTCGCATCCCCAACCGGGTACACAGCCTGCGAGATCGGCTTTACCATCACCATCAGCATCGAACAGTGCAGCTTTTTCAGGGTCGGCCAGGTCTCCAATATTTTGCACACCCGCATCATAGGCAGATTTGTTGATCAGATATCCCTGCAACGCTCCGTCGATCAGGGTGCCAACTTTTTCCAGGACCTCGTCACCGCCGGACTCCTGGAAGAACGTGTCATGCAGACCATTCCAGTGAACAGCGGTGAAATCCGCGTCGCCGGTTCCGAGGGCCAGGTGCAGCGTCTGCGCCTGAACCTCTTCAGGCTCGGCCACCTCGTAACCCAGATCGATGAGGGCTTTGAACAGGATGCGGTGCTGGAACAGCTCTTCCGTGATCGGCTGGAGAATGGGGCGGACAGTTACTCCTTCGCCCGGCAGGTGACCGTCCGCAAACGCGGCCGCGCTCAGGATAGTTGTGGCGGCAAACGCGGCCAGAGTGGATTTGACGAACATTTAGGTTCCTCCCAGTAGATTAGTTCGTTTTCTGTGGTTCAGGGGTTTCTTCGGGTTGAGGCTTGTTGAGCAGGCGCAATACGGCGCCGACGGGGCCGCCTTCGTACCAATGGCGATGGCCGCGCTCGCGGCCTGACTGACCCATTCCTTGCGTGATCCGGTCCAGTACAATTGCAAGGATTACGATGCCCAGACCGCCAACCAGAGCCTTGCCGGCATCCAGTCTTCCCATGGCGCGCAGCACTTCGTTACCTAGCCCTTTGACTGAAATCATCGAAGCGATCACAACCATCGACAACGACAGCATGATGGTCTGGTTAACGCCTGCCAGAATGGTCGGCGTTGCCAATGGCAGTTCAACCTTGAACAGAACCTGTCGCGGGTTCGCGCCAAAAGCCCGGGCAGCTTCGACAACCGAAGGGTTTACGCCTCGGATACCAAGCGAGGTAAGGCGGATTAGCGGCGGCAGCGCAAAGATGATTGTCACCACCACACCTGACACGTTGCCGATACCGATCAACATGACTACCGGCACCAGATACACAAAGGCCGGGATTGTCTGCATCGTATCCAGAATGGGGCGAATGGCCGCTTCGAAGCGGTCGTTCTTGCCAGCAAGAATACCCAAGGGCAAACCTATGAAGAAACACAGGATCACCGCCGAGACGACGATGGCCAGCGTGGTCATCGCCAGGCCCCATGCGTTGGGCGACAGAAATCCCAGAACGGTCATCGAAATTGCAACGAGTATTGCCGTGCGGCGCCCTGCCGCCTGCCAGGCAATCAGTGTGATGATAATCAGCATGATCAGCGGCGGGACCGCGTTCAACGCCGTATCGATACTGACGATCAACTCGTTGAAGACGTTTTTGATCGGTTGAATGATACCCCTGTTGGCGATGGCCCAACCTTTGACGCCGTCCGCGCTTTCGGCGATGCCAAGATCCACCGAAGAGAAGGGATCGAGGATATTGAATGCTGTCTCTGACATGGTGCCCTCTCAGTGTTTCATTGCCGCTGGATCGTCGATGTCGCCCTGAATCCCGCGCAGCAGAGCATTCTTGGTGACGATCCCAACCGGTTTGCCATCAGCCTTGACCACAACCGGGTGTTGAGTGGAAATGGACAGGTTGACGAGATCATCGAGTGAGTGGTCTGGATGGGCTTCGGGCCAGGCTTCGGGGTTAAACGGGCCCCGGCGCTGCTCAAAGGCTTCCAAAGGTTCCATAATTTTGCCGGCCGAAATCAGTTCGAGCTTGGAAATTCCGGCTACGAAGTCGGCCACGTAGTCGTCGACCGGATTGGTTACGATATCCTCGGGCGTACCAACCTGTACCAGCGCACCGTCCTTCATGATGGCGATGCGATCCCCGATACGGATCGCTTCGTCCAGATCGTGCGTGATGAACAGGGTGGTTTTCTTCATTTCGGCTGACAGGGACATAAACTTGTCCTGCAACTGGCGGCGGATCAGCGGGTCGAGAGCCGAGAATGGTTCGTCCATCAACAGAATCGAGGGATCGGCTGCGATCGCCCGAGCCAGACCAACGCGCTGCTGCATCCCACCAGAGAGTTCGTCAGGGTATTTCTGATCCCAGCCGTTCAGGTCCACGGCGTCAATCGCGCGCATCGCGTTTTCTCGGCGCTCTTTCGGATCGTGGCCACGAACTTCCTGACTGAAGGAAACGTTATCCAGCACTGTACGATGGGGCATCAGCGCCATGTTCTGGAACACCATGCCGATTTTCTCTGCCCTCACCTCGCGCAGATCCCGAGCGGACAGTTTATTGACGTCTTGTCCCTCGATGAACAATTGGCCCGATGTGGGTTCGATCAGCCGGTTCACATGTCGAATCAGGGTAGATTTTCCCGACCCCGACAGACCCATAATGCAAAAGATTTCGCCACGCCCGACAGTAAAGGTTGCGTCCTGCACCCCGACGACACAGTCGAAACGGTCTCGAACTTCCAGCTTGCCAAGCCCCTGTTCCTGAACCGCTTTCATCGCCTCATCTGCGCGGCGGCCAAAAATCTTCCACAAGTTGCGGCAATCAATCACGGCCTCTTCCGATTGTGTCGTCACCCGACTCTCTCCTCCGAAAACATTTCCTGCATACTGCATATTTTTTCTCTGTACACAATTTGTATTTTTTTCTAATACGATTTGAATGAAAAGGTTGCCGAACTTGGGAAGCAGCGCCATCTTGGTCCGACCAGTTCAAAAGCAACGATGGAGATTGGAATGAAGGACGCGTCCAAGCGCAAAAAGACAGAGCTTTTTGGCTACCTTAAAACGGCCATCATGACGCTTGCGCTGCGTCCAGGTGCGGACCTCGACGAATCGAAGCTTTCCGAAGAGTTTGATCTTTCTCGGACGCCATTGCGTGAGGTTTTGCGTCAATTGGCAGGTCAGGGCTATGTTGATCTGCGGGAAAATCGTGGT
>NZ_JBDZYG010000028.1:0-23785 GCF_040329455.1 Ruegeria sp. SCP11
AATCAAGCACTCAAACAACCAACCCGATAAACCCACATCCAAAAAAGTTTAAGACGGAAATCAACCTGCCCCCAAAAAAATCCCCAACACGATCATTTGTTGCGCAACTGCATCAATCAATGGCGTAGAAAAATCTGGTGCTCTCGCTAAATAAACTTTAGGTTGAGCAGCGCGACGTGGCGCCAAAGAAGTAGACGCCCTAGACATCAACAGTCCCTAAGTCACCCCGGGAACCTTAAGGTCGGTGTGCCAACGCTTATCGAACAGCCGGGCTGAAACAGTTTGAGCAACCGCCCTAAAGGCAATGCTGCTAATAAGGTTCGGACCCTTAAATCGACTGCGATTACTCTGACTGTTAAGTACGAATGAAATTTGAGAAGATGGGTAAATTCGTGTGCATCGGGAACAAGTGAGAAGGCTCACATTACACGAAAATTACTTCTACCCCTGTTTCCTGCTGCAAATCATTCGTTCAGATATGAGCGCCGTGAATGGGTTTTTGAAGAGTTCAATTTCGGAGTTTTCTGATAAGTGTCATACCTGTTTTGCTATGCGTCGACTTTGGGCCAATGTTTTGGCCTTTGCCGCGCAAGAGAAACCCGAAACAACTTGTGCTGCTGATCGGGTGGGATACGTTATTTTAAGCTGCCGGCAAGCGTTTGTCGGGCAAAGCAAGAAAACTGTCTTTTGAACAGCCAATGGTTCTGACCAATTTAGATTTTTGGTTCATCGAACCCGATCAAATACCGAGCGCAGAGCTTTTCAGCTGTACCATTTGGTTCGGCCTAGTCGGATCTAGGCGGCGCGAAATCGGTCCGGACAAAAGTGGCGTTGCCACCGTTCGTTGCAACTGCGATAGGCTGTAAGAGCACGTTCTTGCGCTCTTACAGTGACGCATTCGAAGTGGTCGGGGTCGGCCTTGAAAACATCGTGCCTATACAACTTATGACTTGGTATTTGCCGCTGGTATGTCCAGCGTTCAAAATGCCAGGTAACAGTGACAACACTCAAGGCAAGAGGTGTCCGGCGAGTGACATTTATCCCGAAGGATCGCCGCCCGTGGCGGCGGTTTCAAAGCTTGGTGGTTGAGGATCGCTTCTATGTAAAGCGGATCATGGTCTATCCCGATGCTTCACCCAATCTACAGAGCCACTTCCATTGTGTCGAACTCTGGATCGTGGTTGAAGGCACGGCTTGAGTCACAGTGGATGACCAAATCAAGTACGTGAGCGAAAACCAATCTGCCTACACCCCGCTTGGCGCGGTACATCGAATGGAAAACCCAGGTAAAGTGCCAATGGTCTTGATTGAAACTCAAACCGGTGCCTATGTCGGAGAGGATGGTATCTTGTGCTAGGAAGACGTCTGCGCGCGCAGCTGAATTTTTAAAGGAAGAAAAAATGAAAATCGCCGTTGCAGGGTTGGGATATGTGGGGCTTTCCAACGCGGTACTTCTGGCCCAGACACAGCCCGTTGTCGCGGTTGATATTTCCGAGACCCGCGTGCAAATGATCAATCGGCGCCAATCCCCTATTGAAGACGCGGAGTTGGAAGAGTTTTTGCGTTTCAAAGACTTGAAGTTGACCGCCACGACCGACGCCCTTTCGGCATATGCCGATGCAGATTTTGTCATTGTGGCCACGCCAACAAACTATGACCCCAAGTCCAATTATTTTGACACATCCAGCGTCGAAGCCGTGATCAAGCAAGTGTTGGAGGTCAACTCTTCGGCTACCATTGTCATCAAGTCCACGATCCCAGTAGGCTATGTACGATCTATTCGGGAAGAATTGGAGACGGATCAGGTCATCTTTTCACCAGAATTTCTGCGAGAAGGTCAGGCCCTGTATGACAATCTGCACCCCAGCCGGGTCATTGTCGGCGAGCGGTCGGATCGGGCCCGAGTTTTTGCCAACCTGCTATTGGAAGGGGCGATCAAAAAGGATGTGCAAGTCCTCTTTACCGATCTGAATGAGGCTGAGGCCATCAAGCTCTTCGCCAACACTTATTTGGCGATGCGAGTGGCGTTCTTTAACGAGTTGGACAGCTATGCAATGGCTGGTGCAATGGACACACGGCAGGTGATCGACGGGGTATCTCTGGACCCACGCATTGGCAGTTTCTACAATAATCCGTCCTTTGGCTATGGCGGCTACTGCCTTCCCAAGGATACAAAACAACTCTTGGCAAATTACAGCCACGTGCCGCAAAACCTCATTCGCGCCATCGTGGATGCCAACCGCACTCGCAAGGATTTTCTCAGCGATCAAATTCTGATGAAAGGCCCCAAAGTGGTGGGCATCTATCGGTTGGTCATGAAGGCAGGGTCGGACAATTTTCGCAAATCCTCCATTCAGGGCATAATGAAGCGCCTGAAAGCCAAAGGGGTCGAAGTTATCGTTTATGAACCGGTTCTTGAAGAAGAGTATTTCTTCCGCTCTCCAGTGATGCGTAAACTGGAAGAGTTCAAAGCCGCGAGCGATCTCATCGTCGCCAATCGCGTGACCGAAGAGATCGAGGACGTTGCGGACAAGGTCTTTACCCGCGATCTTTTTGGTGGAAACTAAATATTTCGGGATCAACAGGGGCAACTCGTTTCGGTTTGGTTAGGGGCAGCAATATGCAGAGCGTTCTCGTTACCGGGTCGGCCGGTTTTATCGGCTTTCATTTAAGCAAACTGCTGCTGGAACACGGCTATCGGGTGGTGGGGCTGGACGCCCTGAGCGACTACTACGATGTCTCTCTGAAAGAGACGCGCCATGATATTCTGGCACGTGAACCCAATGGGCAGAATTTCACACCCGTTATAGGAAAGGTCGAAACTCCTGATCTGGTGATGAGCCTCTTTAACGAGCACAAGTTTGAATTTGTCGTGCACCTCGCCGCCCAAGCTGGTGTGCGCTACTCGATCGAGAACCCGCGCTCGTATCTGGAAAGCAACCTGAACGGGACATTTGAAATTCTGGAAGCCGCCCGCGCTTACCCTCCGAAACACGTGCTGTTGGCATCCACTTCTTCAGCTTTTGGGGCCAATACCGAGATGCCCTACAAGGAAACACAGCGCGCAGACCACCAGATGTCCTTCTACGCGGCCACCAAAAAGTCGACAGAGAACATGGCCCACTCCTACGCGCATCTATTCGATCTGCCGATCACCATGTTCCGTTTTTTCACTGTATATGGCCCGTGGGGTCGGCCGGATATGGCGCTGTTCAAATTCACCAAGGCGATCCTCGAAGGCAATCCGATCGATGTCTATAACTATGGTGACATGAAACGCGACTTTACCTATGTTGCGGACCTGGTCGAGGCCATTCGCCTTTTGATGGATGCCATTCCGGTGCGCCCAGTGGACGGTCAGGTGCCCGAGGGTGACAGCCTGTCGCCGGTTGCGCCGCATCGCGTGGTAAACATCGGTAACAATGACTCCGTACATTTAACCGCGTTCATTGAGGCCATCGAGAAGGCAACTGGCATCAAGGCAGAAAAGAACATGATGCCGATGCAGCCGGGGGATGTGCCCGCAACCTGGGCCGATGCTTCGTTGCTGAACGACCTGACTGGATACCGGCCCCAGACTTCAGTCGAGGATGGCGTGGCTGAATTCGTGAAATGGTACCGCGAGTTTTATCGCCCCAATGCCGCCGGAGCCGATACGAACAATGGCTAAGGATCGTCCGTTTCAGGTCATGGTGGTCTGCATCAATAATCAGCCCGAAGTAATATCGACCGGGACCTACACTACTAGATATTGAAGTTTCTCGTTTGCGAGGCGGTTGAAATCCATGTCGTCACGGCGTGGCCTTGTCATCCGGCCTAGAAAACGTTCGAAGGATGGCGTCGCCCTTGGTGGAGAGTACGTGTCCCGAAAAACGGGGCGAAAATCGTGCTTTGCCCCAGAGAGAGACATGCAGTGATCTCGCCTTCGGGCCCGCTGAGAAAGGCCACGCACACGGACGCGTACGACACGAAGATCAATGGTCAAAAATTTGCCACAGATTCCCGAGCAAAGCCGTTCAATGTTATGACTGAATGTACTGAGCGACGAACTCCGGGACATTGTCGGAACGAATGAACGATGGAGATCACACAAGAAGAACAGCCCTTTCTAGACACCGATAACGTTGCCCTAGTTCAGCTGCTGGTCCATTCGAATGGCCAAACTTTTTCGGCTGCTTTCATCTATGACAGCGCCGCATAAGCTTAGTCCTCATCCTCTTTCTCTGCCGCCTTAAACAGATCCTTGCGCAGCGTCATCAACGCACCCGGGTCGATCTTGGTCTGAATGACCGTGGTTTGGTCGGATGCAATGGCCTGTTGCAAGGCAGGCCCCAAGCCCCCCGGACCATCGACCCAGATACCTTGGCCGCCGCACAGCTCGGCAAATTTGTCAAAGCGTGGGCTTTGGATTTCAGCCCCCAGCAATCGACCTCCGTAAAACTCTTGTTGATAGGCTTTCTCGGCCCCCCAGGCTTCATTGTCGAGAACCACGATCGTGATGGGCAGTTTGTGCGAGATGGCTGTCTGAATTTCGATCATTGTATATCCAACCGCACCGTCACCCATGATTGCCAACACTGGGCGATCTGGCGCCGCAGCCTTGGCCCCTATTGCCGCGGCGAGTCCAAATCCAACCAAACCGAAATCCAGCGGCGTAATCAGTGACATTGGAGCGTAGTGGGCCAGCCGGTCGGCAGCCTGAAGGCAGGTATTCCCGGTATCCAGCGTGACGATCGCGTCCTCTGGCAGCGCCTCGCGCAATTCAGCCAATGCCCGGCGAGGATGCATAGGCAGTGTTGCAATTGCCGCTTCTTCGGCGCGCTCGGCCCAGAGGCTTTCCAAATTCGCCCGGAAGGTGTCACGCCAAGCCTCGCAGTCTGGCTTGTTGACCGCATCAGTCAGCGCCTCTGCTGTCAGCCGGGCATCGCCCTGCGCTGCAATCTCGGCCGGGAAATAGCGGCCGACGGCTGAGCCTTCGATGTCCACATGGGCGATGCGGGTGTCGGTGCCGACGTAGTCGTTTGAATGAAAGGTCGAGTTAAACCCGAGCCGCGCGCCAAGCACGACCATTACGTCCGCCTCTTTAGTCAAACGGCTGGCGACTCGATTACCGCGTGGCCCGGCCTGGCCGGCGAACCAGGGATGGCGGTGACGCATTACATCGGCGTGCCCCGTCGAGGCCACTACCGGCACCTCCAGTGTTTCCGCCAATGCGGTCAACGCGTCACGCCCTGCGCCCCATTTGAAACCACCACCGGCAAAGATGACTGGACGTTGTGCGCGTGCCAGAAGATCAGCGATGGCCGAGATATCTGACGGAGCCGCCGGTCCGGGGCGTGCAACCTGCACAGGGATTGGATCAATCGCTGGCAGCTCGGCCGCAAATAAATCTCGCGGCACGTGTAGGACCACAGGCCCCCGACGCCCTGTATTGGCCAGTCTGATGGCGTCCTCCAGCATCGGTGCAAGACGCGACGGATCGGTAACCATGATCGAGCGTTTGCAAATCGGCGCGAACAACGCGACCTGATCGACCTCCTGAAACGTGTCTTTGCATTGGTCCGCGCGTGTAATCGCTCCGGCGATGACGACCATCGGGGAATAGGCCAGATGCGCTTCGGCCACGGCGGTAACGATATTGACCACGCCGGGTCCGGCTTGTGCACCCAGGACAACGCCGGGCTTGCCGGTCATCCGCGCCCAGGCATCGGCCATGTGCCCCGCTGCGCGTTCGTCCCGCGCGCCGACGTAGGCAATCTCGCCGCCATTATACATAGCGTCGTACAGTTCCAGCATCGAGCCGCCCAACAGTCCAAATACCGTATCGATCCCGTTGGTTCTCAGAACGCGATAGATGGCTTCGCCGCCGTTTATGAGGGTCGTCATTGTTGGGTTCCCTTAGGTTTGTAGGGGGCGTCAGACATCGTCACTCCGGAGTCGCAGGTTATCGGGGTCGAACAGGGCATCATCATGGACAGTAACGGGAATCTGTCGATTCAGGATTTGCACCGACAGATTTTCGCACGGAGTGCCTTTGCGGACGAACAGCCAGCCGAGTGATTTCCCAATCGTATACCCATACCCGCCCGAGGTGGTCAGGCCGACAGGTTTGCCATCCAACAGCACTGGTTCACCGCCGTGGATATCAACATCCTCTGCATGGAGTTCGGCATAGAGCAACATCCATGCCGGATCACGGTTGAACAACGCTTTCTTGCCGACAAAGTCCCGATCCGTCGTGACTACAAAGCGGTCCAAACCGACATCAAAAGGTCCGATGTCGGTGGTGAGCTCTCCGCTAGCGCGGTAGGCTTTCTCCATTCGCATGCCGTTGAAGGCATAAGAGCCCAGATCGGTCAGGCCATGTGCTGTGCCTGCCTGGAACAGTGCGTCGTACAGCGTGGCGATTTGGTCTAGCGGTGCATGCAGTTCCCAGCCAAGTTCCCCTACGAAAGACACGCGCAGCGCGTAACATGGTACGCCCGCGACTGCGATCTCCTGCCCCGAGAGCCAGGGGAAAGCGGCGTTGGATAGATCCGCATCGGTCAGCGCCGCTAAAATGCGACGCGAGGTCGGGCCGGACAGCGCCAGCATGCCCCAATTATCGCTTCGGTTGATCATCTTAACGTCTTCACCGGGTCGGATGTGGCGTTTGATCCAGTCGAAATCCGGTGTCGCGCGCGCAATGGGCGAACCGGTAAAAAAACGATCTTCGGCGATGCGCCAGATGGTGATTTCAGTTTCGAACCGACCCTTTTCAGTCAGCAGGTGATTGAGGCTGATCCGTCCATCCTTGCGTGGGATACGGTTGGCTGAAAGACGGTCCAGAAGCTTGCCGGCGTCCTTGCCCGTGATCTCGAACTGGGCAAAGGCGCAAAGGTCGATCACACCGGCGCCGTTTCGCGTTGCTTTGGCTTCGCGCATTGCGTTCGCGTGCCATGGCTGATGTCCCCATCCGATCTGTTCAACCTCGCTGGCGTCAGCGAAGTAGCGGGGGCGTTCCCAACCTGCGACCTCGCCGAAAACCGCGCCCTTGGCTGCAAGCCGGTCAAAGAGCGGATGGCGTTTCAGCGGTCGCAACGCATTAAACTGTTTTCCGGGGCAGGGTGTGTCATGGCGGCGCATGAACTCGTCCTTGGTGCGTTCCACAATGAACTGATCGTTTGCAAAATTGGCATAGCGGCGCGGATCAAAGCTCCGCGTGTTGATCTCGGTTTCGCCATGCACCATCCAGTCGGCCAGAACTTTGCCAGCGCCACCGCCCCAAGCGAGACCGATGGACGAGCCGCAGGACAGCCAGACATTCGGTGCGCCAGACGGCCCTACCAGCATGCCGCCATCCGGTGTGTGGGTGATCGCACCTCGTACAACGCGCTTGATTCCAAGCTCGGCAAGAATGGGCATCTTGTCCAAGGCCACCATCAGGAAATCCCCGATCGAGTCGTAATTGGCCTCGAACAATTCATTCTCAGCCGCCCAAGGTGCGCCCTCGGGCATTTCCCAAACGGTCGGGCAGACATGGCCTTCGTAGATGCCGATCAGGCCGGATTTCTGTTCCTGCCGGATATACCCGCCAAAGGCATTGTCGCGCATGACGGGCAGTTCCGGACGGCCTTCGAATTCGGGTACGGTGTCGGTGACCAGATAGTGATGCAGGCACGAGACTGACGGGATTTTCAGCCCGAACCATTCGCCCACCTGATTGGCGTATGAGCCTGCAGCGATCACCACGTGCTCGGTCAGAACATCGCCCTTTTCGGTGCGCAGCAGCCACATATCGCCCTTGCGACTGGCCCCGACGACCCGATTGTGGCGCTCAATCTTTGCGCCACGCGCTCGCGTGGCAGCCGCCAGCGCCATGGTCACGCCAGAGGGGTCGATGTGCCCGTCCTCAAACGTGCGCACTGCGGCCTTGACGTCGTCAACTTTGTAAAACGGGTTGATCCGGGCAACTTCCTCAGGTCCGACGAGCTCCATCGGCAGGTCGAGCAATTTACCCACCCCCATGATCGACTTCATCCAGTCAACTTCATCGTCCGTTGTTGCGATGCGAAATCCACCGACCTCGTGCCAGCCGATACTCTGGCCGGTTTCCTGTTCAACGCGCTTATAGGTTTCAATCGAGGTCTTGTTGATCCACCCCATGACCCGGCTGCCGACAGCATGAGCGATTTGCCCTGCCGCGTGCCAGGTCGAACCGGAAGTCAGTTCGGCCTTCTCAAAGAGGATCGTGTCCGTCCAGCCATTTTCGGCCAGTTGGAACTGAGCAGCAACGCCCATGATCCCGCCGCCGATGATCGCGACCTGCGTGGTGCGCTGTGTCTCGGGCATCAAAAGGCCTCCTTGGCGGGTTTTAGGGATGCTTTGGCTGTGAAGCGGGTGCAGGCAATTTCGACCTCGAAACCGGAAACCACGGCGTGTTCGGTGAGCATCTCAAGCGGTGCCGAAATCATTGCCAACGCCACCGAGCGTCCAAAGTGATAGCTCCATGCCGCTGAAGTGATCTGGCCAACCACTGCGCCATCAAAATAGATCGGTTCATCATGGATAGGGAGTGCGGAGGGATCGTCGAACAGCAGCGAGACGATCCGCCGATCAAGACGACGTCCCTGCAGCGCCTCTTCCCCGACAAAGCCGGTCCCGAAGGCGCAGAATGCATTCAATCCCGCTTCCTGAGGAGTGGTACCCGGAGTCAACTCGTGCCCAAAGGCACGGAACCCACTTTCGATGCGCAGCGATCCGCTGGCATAGAGGCCCGCATGCGTGGCCCCGGCGGCAACCAGCGCTTCATGCGCTGCCAAGGCCATGTCGGCGGGGATGTATAGCTCAAAGCCTTCTTCGCCGGTAAAGCTCAGCCGACCGGCCCAACCGCGTGCCAGCCCGATTTCAACAGGTGCGAATGCGAACCGTTTCAGGTCGGGAATCGGGGTATTGGAAGTGGACTGCAGCACATCGCGGGCCTTTGCCCCTGCCAGCCCAAGGATGGCGTAGCCACTGGTGGCATCGGTAAACTCAACCCGGAATTCGCCCTTGGTTTCACGCATTCGTTTCAGGTCGCGCACAACCTCTCCCGCACCGACGATTAGCAGGTAGGTCTCGGGGTCGTGGCGTTGCACGGTAAGGTCACTTTCCACCCCGCCGCGTGCATTTAGGATTTGAGTATAGGCGATCCGGCCTTCGCCGATATCCATCTGCGCCGCACACAACCGATTGAGAAAGGTGCAGGCGTCAGGCCCCTGAACCATGATCTTGCCGAAGGCCGATTGATCCAGAATGGCCGCACCCGAACGACAGGCCGCGACCTCTGCCCCGACTTGTTCGCGCCATTGCGGCACCCCAAAGGTAAGGGGCAAATGGGCTGCACTACCCCCGAAATGCACGGCCCGTTCCCAGCCGCCGCGGGCTTCAAACCGCGCGCCCTCCGCCGCCAGGCTCGTGTGAATGGGCGAGCGGCGCTGCCCTCGCGCGGTCTCCATCGACCGCCCCGGATAAGGGTTATCGTAGTGGCGACCCAGCACTTCGGGGATGCGAGCCTCCAAAGCACCTAGAACGTTCATCTCCGGGCTAAAGCGTTGAATGTCGGCTTCGTTCAACTCCATCGTCGGCTCACCCGCAATGATCCATTCCGCCATCGCCTTACCCGCACCACCGGCCAGCGCGATTCCGGTGGAATTCATACCACCCATCAGAAACAGCCCCGGCACATCGGGGCTTTCACCCAGCATGAACTGACTATCGAGTGTGAAGCTTTCCGGCCCGTTCAACAGCATTCGCACCTCGGCATGTTCCAGCGCGGGAATGCGGCGCAGCGCATTCTCCATCATTGGCATGAAGTGGTCCCAATCCTCGTCCAACAAATCGAACGAGAAATCGGCGGGAAGGTCGCGGGTAGAGATGCCTTTCGCATGCGGCTCGAACGAGCCGACGAGCAAGCCTTCAACGTCATCGCGGGCGTAAAGATATGCGTCCTGATCGTTGAGCGTCGGCAGGTGCACGCCTTTGCCAAGCGCCTGCACCTCGGCCAGCGGTTTGGTCAGAATGTAGAAGTGTTGGCAGGCATAGAGCGGCATATGCGCCCCGGCCATCGCGGCCACCTCGCGCGACCAAAGGCCACTGGCGATTACGACCTCGTCTGCCGAGATCACATGGTGTCCGATCTCGACCCCCGAAATCCGGCCGCCCTTTTTTTGCAGCCCGGTAACGGCGGTGTCTTCGAAAATCTGAACCCCTCGCGCGCGCGCCCCTTTCGACAGAGCCAGAGCCACATCCGATGGGTTCACACGCCCGTCAGCGGGGGACCAAACGGCGCCAATGACGTCATCGACCTCGATAAGCGGCCACAGTTCCTTGGCGCGGGCGGCATCGACCACTTCGGCCTCAAGCCCGAAGGCGCGGCCCAATGACACCTGCCGCTTGATGTTGGTGAGCCTGTCGGGGTTCGTCGCCAAGGTCAGGCTACCGGTCTGTGTCCAACCTGTGACCTGCCCGGTTTCAACTTCAAGTTCTCCGTAAAGGTCTATCGAGTAGTTGATCAACTTGGTCAGCGTAGCCGACGGGCGTAGACGTCTGACCAGTCCCGCAGCATGCCATGTGGTGCCGCTGGTCAGTTTGGAGCGTTCAAGGATCACGATATCCGTGCGCCCCTCACGGGCCAGATGGTAAGCGATCGAGCATCCAATCACTCCACCACCGATAATCACGGTCCGGGCATGTTCAGGTAATGTCATGAGGTCACCCCAGGGTGGGTCATTCCGGTCGTCCAATCTGTGCACGTGTCAGACGAATGTCGAATTTCTGACGCAGTGCTCGGTCCAAAGCATCGGGCAAATGATCGGGGTATTGGCTGCTGAGGATTTCTCGTGCCTTTTCGCGTGCAACATCGCCGACACGATGGGCGCCGTCTTCCTGCCACGCGCGTGGTGCACGGCGATCCCCGATCTCGGGGTAGAAATAATCCGATTTCATCCTGCTGAACGTGTGCTGCTCACCCAGATAGTGACCTTCGCCGCGACAGACCTGTTCAATCACATCTGCCGCGATGTTTTCAGGTGTCGCTTCGATCCCCCTGATCGTCCGCAAAATGTTCCCCAACAGATCGTTGTCGCTGACATAAGCCGCGTGGCTGACGCCCAACAGACTCGACATCATACCTGCGGCCTGAGTGACAATGTTGGACCCCGCATGGGCCGCCATCGTCACCGCCAAAGATTTCTCGGCACCGTATTGAGCATCCAGCCGTTTGGCGTCCGTGATGCCGGCGATCGAACTGGTGGGCAGGTTCCAGTGACGCCCCATTTGCGCCGCACCCGCCATCAAAATGGCCTGTTCGCCGCCGCCACCGCTCATCGAACCAGTGCGCAAATCGGCGACCAAAGGTTTTGGGGCAAAAATAGCCTTCACCTCGGAGTCGATCAGGCGGGCGAATACAAGGCCTGCCAATGTCTCGGCCACGGCCTGCACCAATGATCCGGCGATCGTGGCAGGGCTGGTTGCCCCAGCCTGTCCGGCACTGATCAGTTGCACTGGAAAGCCAGCCTCAATGGCGCACTCCAAAACCTCGCAGGCTTCCTCGGCAAACCGCATCGGCGGCACAACGTGACAGACCATGACCGTTAGAAACGGGCGCGCACGGAAGGCCGCTTCGCCGCCCGCGATCTCATAGCAAAGCTGCGCAATATTGGCGACATTCTGCGGTTCGGAGATTGAGATTGAAACATGTTTGGATGTACCGGCAAGGCAGGCATAGGCCGTGTTCAGATCCATCAACGCGTTGTCTTCAATGTCGCGCGCAACAACCGATCGGCTGAAATGGTGGATGTTTTCCATCCGGTCTACGATCCGCGCCGCGTCATAAAGATCTTGTAACGACGAGTCGCGGTATTCGTGCGTCTCAAGATCGAAAACACCGGGCGCTGCCCCGCCGGTGGACATGTACACGCGCGCCTCTTCTATCTTCAGATCTTGGTCAGGGTTCTGCCCGCAAAGGGTGAAACCACGCTGCGCCGCGTCGATAGCCCATTGCACCAATTCACGGGGAAACAGCAGCCGGTCATCGTCGGTCATGCTGCCACCAGCGGACGTGACCTTTTGGATCATGGACGGAATTGCCTGGCTCAGCCCCAATGTTTCCAAAAGAGAAAACGCCGCCTCTTCAATCAATAACACCTCGGCCGGCGTTAGCGGCTTCAGCCGCCCTCCGATCAGCCCGGGCCAAACAGGTGCCGAGGTTTCGGAATCAGTGACCTGTTTCAAACGATCTTTACGACCGCGCCTTCGGTTTGCAGTGGTCATCAACTCATGAGTCCAAGTTGTTACAAACCCAAACTGAGCAGGAGTTCGACGCATTTACAAAGGTAAGTTTCTCAGCAAACAATGAGCAAAACTTATCAATAGGACTGCTGTGAAAGCCTCTCTTCCCGCCCTGCGCGCTTTTGATGCCGCCGCTCAGCACAGCAGCTTCCGTGCTGCAGCAGAGGATTTGTCCGTAACGCCCACGGCCATCAGCCACCATGTTCGAGGGCTTGAAGATCAGCTTGGTGTCAAACTCTTCTACCGCGAAGGCCGAGACGTTGTCCTGACTGAGGACGGCAGACGGTTGGCCAAAGCTACGCGACAGGCCTTTGGTGTTTTGGACAACGCCGTGAACTCGCTGCGCCGCGGTGCACGTAAAGCGGTTCGCCTGATGGCTGGCCCCATCGTGACCGCGCGCTGGCTCATGCCTAGGATAAGTGATCTTTGGGCGGCTCATCCAGGTATTGAGCTTGAGGTGGTTCCATCGTCTCAGCCGGGTGTGCAGAATACGGAAAACGTAGACATTGTAATCCGCTGGGCACGTATGGGTGAAATGTCCGACAATGCCACCAAGCTTCTCGAGCTGCGTCCTGTCGCTATTGCGTCCAAAGATTTTGTCGCGGAGCACGCCCCCATTGCGCATGCTTCGGACTTGCTACGCCTGCCTCTGCTACATCAAAAAAACCACTGGGGGTGGCTGGATTGGTTCGCGACAATGAAAGTTCCGGTCAGCAACCCGTTGAGTGGACCGATCTTCCAGGACTCAAACGTGTTGCTGCGCGGGGCGGCAGAAGGCCAGGGCGTGACGATAGGCTGGCTGCCGTTGATCGACCCGGATCTGGCCGAGGGCAGGGTCGTCCGGTTGTTCGATGAAGATATCGCACCGACTCACGCCTATTTCGTTGAGGTCGTAAACCGCAGCAGCGCACGTCGCGAAGTACAGCATGTCGAAAAATGGCTGCTCAAACAGAGCAAGGAATGATCGCAGTCTTTTTTGCTTCTGTGATCCGATATATCGGCAATCACATGCTGGGCCGCCCGGCGCCCTTCATGAAGGGCGTGAGGAGTGGCTTGAAACAGATCGCGCGCGATTTCTGCCGATTGATCACTGAAGGGAAGCCAGATCGCTACCCCCCCCCGCCAGGTTAAAAAACAACGTGCGTGGCGCAGCGCGGCGGGCTTCGAGCGGCTTGCACAGGTCAGATAGCATTACAGTGGCTCACGACCCAATATTGCTCTCAGCGCTATCATAGATGCGATGAGCGTCGCGGCGTAAATCCCTAATCACAATCCATTCTGCTGTTCGCCAACATTTCCCAACCCAAACCGAATTTCTGTAGGTATTTACGCAGCCGGTCGGCGTCGTTCTGAGTTTTGCGCTTTTGCCGGGAAACCGCGAACAACATACGGCCAGCAGCGCTGAGGCTGGGCGCGTTCTGGCAGGTGTGGATGACCTTGGCCAATTGCACAAGATCGAAGGGATCTATATCGGCCGTCGCGGCACCAAGTACTTGTTGAACCAACTTAAAATCCGTATCCGTCGTGGCTGCGGCCCAGCTGGATCGCAAATCTGCGATCTCGTCCTCGACCATTGCTCGCGTGATCCGGCCGCGGGGCGCGAGGGTGCACAGACGCTGGATCGAGCCGCTAAAATCCCTGAAATTGCCGGTCCACGGCGTTGCGGGATTGGTGGCAAATTTCAGATATACCTCATGTGCATCAGCACTAAAGCCCACCTGTGTACCCAGTGCACGCTCGGATCGGGCGAGTTCAAATTTGAGATTGGCCTCAATATCCTCCCGGCGCTCGCGCAGTGCGGGCAGCGTGAAACGCCACATGTTCAGGCGCGCAAGCAGGTCGGGACGGAACTTTCCAGCAGCGGTCAGTGCGTGCAGGTCACGGTTGGCCCCTGCAATGATCTGAAAACGGCTGGTGACTTCGTGGTCTGAGCCCAAGGGGTAGAACCGCCCCGTCTCAATTGCGTGCAGCAAGACCGATTGTTCGTTCCAGCCCAGCTCGTCGATCTCGTCCAGAAATAGAACGCCGCCGTCGGCTTCGCGCAACAACCCGCCGCGCTCAGTTCCAGCTTGACCCAGATAGCTGCGTCGCTGGCCAAACAACGCGGCCAGCGCATCCGGCCCCTTAAGTGTGGCGCAGTTGACATGAACCAAACGGCCCTTGACCCGCCGCCGATCCAGTTTGAGCGTATAAATTCGCTGGGCCAGTTCTGTCTTACCGGTGCCGGTTTCGCCCAGCAACAGGATTGGTTCGTCCGAGTTGCTGGCAATCAGCTCGATCCTGTCGATCAGGGCGTTGTACTTCACATTGCGTGTTTCGATTCCGCCCTTGAGCTGATCGCTATATTCCCGCGACAACTGGTCGAACCGTTGTTGCAGCGCGTTGTAGCGACTGAGGTCGAGGTCGATAATGTCGAACTTTGGGGTTTGTTCATCAGGGCCGGGTGGACCGGTCTGGATGAGCCGTGCAGGGATATGGCGGCTTTCGGTAAGTAGAAACCAGCAGATCTGCGCGACATGAGTCCCGGTAGTCAGATGGACATGATATTGCTCGCGGTCTTCATCAAATCCGTAGCTGCGAGCAAAATCGAACAGCTTGCCGTACACTTCCTGAAAGTCCCACGGATCATCCAGGTCCATTTGCTGCAACAAAACCTCGGTCTGCGGTGAGATCTCCTCGATCTCGCGTTTGACCTGATGGGCGAGGCGGTTGAATTTGAAATCGTATAGCAGCTCCAACCGATGTACGTTGAAGTGGTCATGGATGGCTAGGCTGGGGGTCGGCTTCCATCGCCGTTTCTTACCCATATCTAACTGGGTGCCGAGGAATCCGATCACTACATTCTTCATGATTTATACAATTATATATTTTACTATACGTTAATATCGTAATTGTTTAGATCAAAATTTTCAATCTTGGAATTTACTAAATAGTAACAAATAGTTACGCAAAAATCAGATTTCCCTCTGCCCGTGCGCCATACCATGCGAAAACGTTCTCACAAACAAACGAGGACGAAGAAATGGCGAACAAATCCGTGTTTGCATCGATGAAAGGCCGGTTGCTGCCAAAGGCAACTGCAAAGAATAAGCATGGCGCGCCAGCCTACGCTTATTCCGATGCCCATGCTCTGGCTCAGGTCGCCGTGACCGGTACTTTCGGGGGCATGTTCTATCAGTCGCCGCAGGAAGAGCTGGAATATGTTCTGGAGGTGGCGGAGGCGGTTGAGCCGAAGTTTCTGGCACAGGCTGCGATCTATGCCCGCCAGTCGGGATATATGAAGGATATGCCCGCCGTGTTGCTGGCTGTTTTGGCCCGGCGTGACTCGGTTCTGTTCCGTGCTGCGTTTGGTCGGGTGGTGGATAACGGCAAGATGCTGCGGACCTTTGTGCAGGTCATCCGGTCAGGTCAGACGGGGCGTAAATCTCTGGGGTCTGCTCCGAAAGCAATGGTGCAGTCCTGGCTGAACACCGCGTCTGACCGGGCGCTGCTGAACGCCAATATCGGGAATGACCCGTCTTTGGCGGACGTGATCAAGATGGTGCACCCGAAACCGGCCTCGGCCGAGCGGGAAGCGCTGTTTGCCTGGATCGTCGGGCGGCCGTGCAATCTGGCACGGCTGCCACGGGCTCTGCAGGATTGGATCGCGTTTCGCGAAACCGGCAAAGGGCCGGTGCCGGAAGTGCCATTCCAGATGCTGACGCAACTGGAACTGTCGCCTGAACATTGGGCGCGGATTGCGCGTAAAGGTTCGTGGCAGATGGTGCGACAAAACCTGAATACGTTCCAGCGCCACGGCGTTTTCAACATGGCCAAGAACGTGGCTCATGTGGCTGCACTGCTGCGTGACCCGCAGGCCATCGCCAAGGCACGTGCGTTTCCGTACCAGCTGATGGTGGCGGGGCAGAACGTGACTGGTGATATGCCGCGCGAGATCGTGGATGCGCTGCACGATGCGATGGAACTCGCAGTGCAGAACGTGCCGAAGGTCTCGGGACAGGTTGTCGTGTGCCCGGATGTATCCGGGTCGATGACCTGGGCTGTGACAGGGTATCGCCCCGGGGCGACCTCAGCCGTGCGCCACGTGGATGTGGCGGGGCTGGTGGCGGCGTCATTCAAGCGCGCGAACCGCGGGTGTCAGGTGTTGCCGTTCGATTTCGACGTTCGTGATGTGCGTCTGGAGCCGCGCGACACGATCCTGACCAATGCCGAACGCTTGGCCGCTCTGGCTGGAGGGGGGACGAATTGTTCCGCGCCGCTGGCCTGGTTGAACAAGCGCGGTCGCGCGCCGGATCTGGTGGTGTTCGTGTCCGATAACCAATCCTGGGTGGATGCCCGGAATGGTGGGCAAGGCACAGCGATGTTGAAGGAATGGGAGGTGATCAAGCGTCGCAACCCGAAGGCCAAACTGGTCTGCATCGACATCGCCCCATACGGGACCACGCAGGCGCAGACACGTGCCGATGTGCTGAATGTCGGCGGGTTTTCGGATGCGGTCTTTGATCAGATCGCGGCATTTGCCAACGGTCAGACCGGCGCGGATCACTGGGTCGGCGAGATCGAAAAGATCGACGTGTAAAAAGGGCTCGGGCGGTGCGCCGCCCGGCCAACCAAACAACATCAGGCAGAATGCCGGTGGGACTACATCGCTGAACCCGATCCGCGCCCGTAGAGGGCGCCGTCTCACCACTCCTTGTCTGCCTGACCCGAATTAAAGGAACACATCTCGGCGAATGCCGGTGGAACTACAGATTGTTAATCTCCGGGTCGCGGGTTCGAATCCCGCTCGTCCGAGCCCCTTTGGGGATGGACGGTAGCTCAGTCGGGTAGAGCAGGGCGTTTCACCAAACCTTGTCGTCGAGACCCGAAACGAAAGGATAACCCCGGCGAATGCCGAAGGAACTACATGGCACCACAGGGACAGGTCGAGCGGGTTCAACTCCCCTCAGTGCCGGCGCCCAGACGGCAAACGCATCTGCCCATTCAGATGCGGGGCGGGCCTTCCAACTGTTTCTTCACCTTTTGTCGCCGGGACTAAGGACATGTTGGGCGAATGCCCGCAGACGTACTGGTAGACGCACCCGAAAGGGGGACATGGGAAACTATGTTGTGCTGGTTCAAACCCAGCCCGGAGCTATCCGGTGGCGGAATAAATCTGTTTGCGAACATTTTGTCGCCCAAGCAATTTGGAAACGCGAGTAAGTTAGAATGATGGAAGAAAAGACATATGATCCGGTAACCGGTGACCATCTGAAAGACTGGGGACACCGCCCCGGCAAACAATTCCCGGCCCTTTTGGCTCGCGCGAATGAGATGCGTGCCGATGGGTTTGGTCTGGTGCGTATCCGGCAGGAGTTGGAGGGGGAAATTCCTCCGGTTCCGGCAACGATGGATCTGCGTGCGCCCGAAGAGGTGGCATTTCACGAAAACATCGATGTGGCGCATCCGGATGAAGAGGACAATATTACCAAAGTTCGAGAGACCATGATCGCCTTGATGCGGACGCCAACGATCGAGGCTGGTGCTATCATGCCGGATGCCTGTCCGGCCGGACCGGTTGGGACGATCCCGGTAGGGGGTGTTGCTGCCGCGCGCAATGCAATCCATCCAGGGATGCACTCGGCTGATATCTGCTGCTCGGTCATGATCACTGATCTGGGCGATGTCGATCCCAAGACTGTTCTGGACGCGGCGCAATCGGTGACGCATTTCGGGCCGGGTGGGCGTCCACAAGGTAAACGGTTCACTACTTCGCTGAAACTGCTGGACGCGTTCCGGGAAAACCCGTTTCTGGACAACCCAAAGTCACTGCGCATGGCGCAGGAGCATATGGGGACGCAGGGCGACGGGAACCATTTTCTTTTTGTTGGCCGCTCGCGCAAGACAGGTCGGACCGCCATTGTGACTCATCATGGATCGCGCGGTCCGGGGGCTGTGCTGTACAAAAACGGCATGGCTGTGGCAGAACGCTTCCGCAAAGAACTGTCGCCAAAGACCGCCAAGCAGAACGCTTGGATTCCGGCGGACACGGAAGAAGGGCGCGACTATTGGGACGCCCTGCAACTGATCCGTAAATGGACCAAGGCCAACCATAACGCGATCCATCAGGCGACGGTCGAGGCCGTGCGCGTGGGCGATGTGGGCGAGCGGTTCTGGAACGAACACAACTTCGTCTTCAAACGCGAAGACCTGTTTTACCATGGCAAGGGCGCGACCCCGGCCTGGGGTGATTATGCCGCCGATGCGAGGGGTCTGACGTTGATCCCACTGAACATGTCCGAACCCGTTCTGGTGGTGCGGGGCAAGGACGCCGGTCACGCCCTGGGCTTTAGTCCGCACGGTGCTGGACGGAACTTTTCACGCTCGGAACACAAACGTCGGATGGGTGCGGTCACGCCCGAGCAGATGCTGGAGGCGGAAACCGTCGGGTTGGATATCCGGTTCCATGCGGGTGGAGTGGACGCATCAGAGCTGCCGTCCAGTTACAAGAAGGCGGACAGTGTTGTGGCTCAGATCAAATCCTATGATCTTGCCGAAATCGAGGACTACATCGACCCCTATGGCTGCATCATGGCCGGAGATGTCCCACCATTCTGGAAAACCGGTAAAAAGGGGCGCAGGTAGGGTGTTGCATCAAGCCCTCTGCCCAGGAAGGACAGGGGCGGGTCACGCTGGTATGTTAGACTCAGCTAGTATCTCATCAACATTCCCGGCATGTTCTTGAACCAGAACATTCAGAAAGAGCTTGGCGACGCGTGATATTCCGGGTTGTTTCCGCGTCGCAGCGGCAAATCTGGTACGATAGCGGATTTGATCAGGCAGGATTTTCCTCATAATTCGCCGCTCGACAAATTCCTGCGCCAGATGGTCAGGTAGAAAGCCCAAGTAACGACCGGACAATATCAGGATCGCCAGCGCTTGCTCATTCTGCACCTTGGCCGCCCGTTGGAATCCAATCTGTTGGCCAACAATCAGGTTGGGCGAATTCACATTCAAACCCGCGTAAGTGTACCGGCTAACGTCTGTTGCCTTTAGGTCAGAGTCCGAAGCATCAAACAATGGATGGTCCTTACCGCAGTAGAGGAACATGTTTTCACCGTAAAGCGGCGCGTATTGCAGACTGGTCGAGGGTCGGTGCAAGGCAATGATTCCGACATCCAGTTGCCCACTGATCACCATGGTTTCGATCACGTTGGGCGGTTCAAGCGACAACTCAATCTGCACTGTTGGGGCCGCCTCATTGAATCTGTGGATGGCGCGCGCAAGATGGGATTCCGGGTTCGAAGCACATTGGTCGAATAAAGCCACTCGTACGGTACCGACCAATTGTTCTTTAATCTCGTTCACCTCGGTCCTGAATTGCGCCACCGAGATCAGAAGCTCCTCGGTCGCGCGCAGAACCTTCTCACCGTCGTCTGTCAGTGAGAATCCAGACGGCCCCCGGTTGCACAACTTTAAATCTAGCCGTAGTTCCAAGTCTGACAAATGTTTCGAGATGGTGGATTTGCCAATGTTCAACTCAATCTCTGCGGCAGAGAGCCCACCACATTCAACCACGGTCTTAAACACCCGTAGCAGACGGATGTCGGCATCCCCAATCCGGGTGGCGAGCGAGTTATGCTTCATCTTTAAAGTTCGATATTTGTGAAACCTATCGCGCAAAGTTTAACAACGAAGAAACACCTTGCGCAAGTTAGGTTTTCCTCGCCGAGGTAGAATCGGACTGGCTTACTCTCTCCCCAAGCTGGCGCGCACCTCGCAAAAAAACTGACAACTGGGAGGAAATCCATGTCATTTATCAACAAGCTTGGCACCTTCACCGCCGCTGTTTCCGTGGCGGCGCTGATGGTCGCAGGCGCAGCGGATGCAAAAAACTTCAAGATCGCGGTAGGCGACAGCGCAGGAAGCGCACAGGAAGCCTTGGGCATCGCATTCGTCAAAGCGCTCGAGGAAAAGTCAGGCGGGGAACACACGGCGACTCTGTTTCTGAATGGTCAGCTGGGGTCTGAACAGGACACCGTGAACGAAGCAGCTATCGGCACGTTGGACATGTCGCTGCTGGCCATTAACAACATCACGCCGTTTTCGCCGTCAGTTGGCGTATTCACGCTGCCTTACGTTATCCTCAGCTTGGAAGATGCTGAGAAACTGACTCAGGGTCCAATCGGTCAGGAATTGACTGAAAACACGATTCGGGACGCGGGTGTCCGCATCATCGGCTGGACATACACAGGGTTCCGTCGCCTGACCAATTCGAAAAAACCGGTCAGCTCGGTTGCAGACCTGCAGGATCTGATCATCCGTGTTCCCAAGAACGAAATCATGATCGAAACCTACAAGGCCTGGGGCATCAACCCGACCCCGATGGCGTGGTCTGAAACCTTCACCGGTCTGCAGACCAAGGTGGTTGACGGTCAGGACAACCCGTATCTGACCATCAATGCGATGAAGTTCTACGAAGTTCAGGACCACGTCACCAACCTGCGTTACATCTTCTCGATTGAACCGCTGATCATTTCAGAAGCTATCTTCCAGGACCTGTCCGAAGAAGAGCAGCAAATGATCCTTGAAGCGGGGCAAGAGGCAACGTTGGCGTCGGCTCAGTTCCTGCGTGATTCTGAGGCGGCGATCAAAGAAGAGCTGACCTCCAAAGGTATGGAAATCATCGATCCAGAGAACGATGAAGCCGAGTTCATCGAACTGGCAACCGGTGCCGTATGGCCGCAGTTTTACGATTCCATCGGTGGTGTCGAGAAGCTGAACGCAGTTCTCGAAGCCATCGGCCGCGACCCGGTCCAGCAATAATCGCCGCAGAGCGAAATAGAAAAGAGCGCTTCGGCGCTCTTTTCATATTAGGGAGGAGTGCAGCTCGATGTTCTGGAAATTTCTGGACAATATAGAAAGTGTCATCTGCCGAATATTACTATCGGGGTTCGTCTGTCTGCTTTTCGTGCAGATCGTCGCGCGCGAGGTTTTCGGATTTTCGATCAGTTGGATCGAGGAACTCTCGGTCTACATGTTCGTGTGGTTCGTTTACTTCGGTGCTAGCTACGCGGCTCTGAAAGGCGCGCATAACCGGGTGACGTTCCAGTTCAAGTTCCTGCCCAGCGGTTACATCAAGTACATCGAGGCCTTTGCCGATCTCTTCTGGCTCTTCTTCAATGTTTATTTCCTGTATCTGGCCACGGATTTCGTCTTCAACAAGATGAACAAGTTCTGGAAGTCCCAGACCTTGGGCATTGAGATGAAGTATATCTACATGGTGCTGCCTTTGGCTTTCGCACTGATGACCTTCCGGATCATCCAGGTGAACTATCGCCGTCTGATCAAGGGCGAGGATATCCACGATCCCGATCAGATCGACCTCGACGAAATCAAAGCCGCCACCGAAGCGGCCAAGAAAGACTAAGGGCAGGGAGGACACGTCATGGAATCCGAAATCGTCACAATTCTATTTGGTTCATTCCTGCTTTTGCTGCTGATCGGCGCGCCGATCACGGTGGCTCTGGGGGTGGCTTCACTGTTTTCGTTCCTGTATCTGGACGAAAACCCCATCAAGTTTGTGCAGATCGCTTTCACATCGGTCGGGGCCTTCCCGCTGATGGCGCTACCTGCATTTATTTTGGCCGGGGCCTTAATGGAGGCTGCCGGTATTTCGAAACGTTTGATCAATGTCGCGGAAAGCCTCGCCGGCCCGTTCACCGGCGGCATCTCGGCCGCGACGGTCATGGCCTGTCTCTTCTTTGGCGCCATCTCGGGCTCGGGCCCGGCAACAACCGCGGCGGTGGGGATGCTGATGATCCCCGCGATGATTAACCGCGGATATGAGCGCGGCTATGCTTCGGCGATCACTGCGTCGTCTGGCGGCCTCGGGATTATTATTCCTCCCTCCATCCCGATGGTGATCTTCGGCATTGCCGCGCTCGGCATGGCTCCGCCGCCTGAAGCGGTCGAGAAATACGGCACCTTCCAGTCGGTATCGATTTCGAAACTGTTCATCGCTGGCTTTGTTCCGGCATTCCTGATCGCCACCAGCCTGCTGATCCTGAACTTTTTCATGTCGAAAAAGCGCGGATACAAAGGTGTGGCCGAAGGCTGGTCTATCCGTCACGTTGGTTGCGAAATGTATCGCGGTTTCTGGTCGCTGATGGCTCCGCTGGTGATCCTGGGAGGTATCTACACCGGGTTCTTCACCCCGACCGAAGCTGCCATCGTTGCGATCTTCTACACGTTGGTTGTGGGTGTGGTGATCTATCGCGAGCTGACTTGGCAATCGCTGTTCCAGTCCCTTGAGGCCACCACTTGGCTGACTGGGCGCGTACTGCTGATCCTGTTCACGGCAACCGTATTCGGCCGCCTGCTGGTGGAGAACCAAATCCCCGCGATCATCGCAGATTCGATGCTCAGCTTTACCAACAACCTCTATGTGATTTGGGCGCTGATCATCTTCTTCCTGCTGTTTGTCGGCATGTTCATGGAGACGCTGGCGACGATCCTGATCCTGGTTCCGGTGATGCTACCGGTGGCCTATTCGGTGGGAATCGATCCGATCCACTTTGGCGTGGTGATGGTCTGTACGCTGGGTATCGGCTTCCAGACACCGCCACTGGGTGAAAACTTGTTCATCGCATCGGGTATCTCGAACATCACGATCGAGCAGATCTCCATACGGGCGCTGCCTTTTGCGGCCGCTAACACGGTGGCGATCTTCATCATCGCCTTCTTCCCTGAACTGTCGCTGTGGTTGCCACGGCTGCTTGGCTATTGATCTGAAAGGATGAAGACATGAAACAACTGGTCACCAACATCCTGTTTGCTACCGATTTATCAGCAAATTCCCCCCACGCCCTGCGCTATGCCGCCAGCATTGCGCAGGCCACCGGGGCGCAAATTCACGTTCTGCACGTCAACGAACCTTTGTCGGACGACGCGAAGATCACGATGGAGATGTTCATCCTGAACGAGGAAACCCGCAAAACCGCGCTGTCGCGCCGCCACGAGATGGTGCGCAAGGTGCTGGCCGAGCGGCAGGCCAAGTTCTGGGCGCGTTTCGAAGGTGACGACGCCAAGATTCGCGAGCAGGTGACCACGGTTGAGGTCACCGACGGCCATCCGGCCGAAGTGATCCTGCGCCGTTCGGTCGAGCTAGAATGCGATTTAATTGTTCTGGGCGCCCATGATCACGGCTTCTCGCACACCTTCTTGGGTACTGTGGCGAAACGCGTTCTGCGACGATCGAAGATACCAACTTTGATCGTTCCGAACCCCGAAGAAGCTTAGCACCTTTCGGTCGAAGGATTGCAACAGTAGCAAGCCAGTAGCTGCAATAGGCTTGACGGTTGCTTTCACCCGACTGGTTCTACGGCGCACTTCGTTCTGGCCCTAACGTGACGGTGTTGCATGGGTCAAAACCGTAGGCAAGGGCTGGGCAGGTTGCCCGGCCATTCCACATATGCGCGGAGATCATTCACATGAA
>NZ_JBDZYG010000029.1:0-22753 GCF_040329455.1 Ruegeria sp. SCP11
CATGGTCTTCACTACTCGACCGTCAAACTCGATCACCTTTGGGTTAATGATCTTATCCAGGACAGTTCTTTGCCGCGCGAGGGTTCCGGACTCGTCCAACTCCATTAGTCGACTGTAGCCAACCATGTCGAAAGCCACTATTGCGGAAAGTCGTCTAATCTCATTTGACAAAGACGCCTTCAACCCGTTGCAAACTTAGTGTAATGGCATTTTGGGCCGCTGTCCTATCCCGATAAGTTAGGACGAAAATCCGTCCAACATGAACTCTTTCGTGTGCGGCTGTGGCAAGTTCCTTGAACATCTCAGTTGAAATGATTGTTGGTCAACTTGTCTGGATTTCAGGAATTGCAAAACTTTGGCGCCAACGTCCGGTTTGGGGCTGCTGCCGCCATCGACGCGATCCTCGCCCCATGACCTCCAAGAGAATGTGATGCCCCAGAATGACAATCCATGCGCTGCCTCGCAGCAAAGCGACTGCGAGCCCTGAGCCGCCGAACTTTGTAGCGCTCGCTGCGCAGAAACAGCCAAAAAGACGAGCGCGTCTTTCAATAAATTACAGACGTTCAGCCGGCCCCAGACGGTTGTTGGCAGCTTTGCAAGAATGAAGGTCCGCAATCGTTGCAATCTCCATCACACGTGACAAACGAGTTTTCTGTAAACGACTTGCTTACAGTGGCGGAAAAGCGATTGCACCACGCATGCCTTCCGGCGCGACGTTCGGCTAGCGTCGGCTAATTCACAGTGGTCACTTACCACATATTGACCACGCTCTATTCGAGTGCGGCTGCGCTTCGTGCTCGGTTCGGAGAAAGAAGCAAAGTAGCGCGATACGCGTCAGCCGCCTCATCTTTTCGATTCATTTGCGCGAGCATGTCACCCAGGAGTTCGCGAGCCGGTAACACGTGACCGGGCGTCACCGGGCTTTTACCAATCTCGTCTTCAAGATCGGCGGCCGCACTTTGTTGGATAAGGGCGACTTCCTCATCGCCTTCCGCCAGTGCAATCCAAGCTTCAACGGTCAGAATCTGTCCTTCAGTAAGCTTTGCCCAATAATCCTGCCCACGCTCCTTCATCGCGTCATGAAGGGCCTTGAGCTCCGCAACAGCAGTCTGAGCGGCGGCAACGTCGCCACTTCGCGCGGCCCCCAGCCCTTTTGCAAACCAGAGCATGACAAAGGTTTGTGGAAATTCCTCCCAGGGAATGGTGGGGTGCAAGTCGGGTGACAACGCTGCGGCCTCTGCCCACATATCTCGTTCAAGCAATAGCCTTACCGGCGCGGCTGCCAACGCATAGGCGGTGACAAAACTGACCTGATGATTGTCTATCGCATTGATCTCATCAACAAGCCGGGCCGCCTCGTCATACTCGCCAAGCTGCAAATGACCGTAGACCATGTAGTCTATGGCATGGGCATAATGGATCTGGATGGTATCACCGGACTGTTCGAGCGCCGCCCTGGCAGAGCGGCGGTTGAGATCAATCGACTTTTCCCAGTCACCCGTGCGCGTAAAGATATGCGCCGGCATGTGTAACGCATGCGGCGCGTTCGGGGCCGTTTTATCATAAATCTCAGCGTAAGGCCGTCCACGCTCTTTTAGAGGGGGATTGTCAAAGGCATGGATTGCGTAGTGAATGATACCGGGATGGTCTGGCTGCAACTGATGCAGTGCATCCAGCGTGTCTCCCACTTGGGCATTGACTTCGATCCGGTCTGGCCCGCGCGGTGCTGTCGCCAAACGCGCCAGCGCAGCAAACGCGGCGGAATCAATATTTTCGGGGTTTTCTTCGGCCGCAGCAATCTGCGCTTCGGCCCAGGCGCTGATCTGAGCGCGATAACCATCTTGGCCGGGTGCATAGAATGCTGCGGCAGCTGCGACAAGAGCTTCCTCAAGCGCGCTGTCGGTTGTCATGGAGGCAAGCTTTTCGGCTGCTGCCGTCCCCCTTTCTGTTTCAGCCTCGCTCGGCGTGCCGGGCCACAACGGATGGAAGTTCGCCATGGCGATGCCCCATTGTGCCATGATGCAGGAGGGATCGGCTTCAGCCGCCTGGTTGAAGGCCGCCTCTGCTTGAACATACATCATGTTATGTAAGAGGCTCAGCCCGTCGTTGAAAGCCTGATTGGCTTCTTGAGTACAGCTTGTTTGAAAACCCGGTCCCATTGCAACTGTGGGTGCGGGTGCGACCAAACACGCCGTACCGAGAAAGGCTACAAGAGTGGCGCGGGTTTTGCGGTGCAAATGTTGCATTCCTTTTCTCCAATATTGTGCCTGAAACGAAATTGAATGGGAGCATAGCTTGCCTGTATTCTACACGAATACGGCCAGCGTGTCCTGAATGCTGTCTGGACCCCCTGGGGGCCACTGCTTACAGCGGGATGAAAGCCCTCTCATACGAAACGGGAAAATATACGGCATCAGAAAAAGTGCTCGTGCCTAAATAAACGGCGCCATCGGCGACATGGTTGGCGGATCTCGCATATGTAACACCCGTAGCATCGCCCTCCCTTCGCATGTCAGCAAAGGGTTGCGACCAGCCAATCATGCAAGCCGCAGAGAACGGCAAGAATGAGCCCAACCCGTGAATTCTTTTTTCTCGCTGCATGCGCGCACAGCGCCATTTTTTTTGCACAGGCAAGAAATTCTATGTCGCGGCGCGGCGGCAAACCCAGCTATTCGTGAAACGCGCAGCAGTTTTGGAGGGGTGAATTTACAGTTCGCGGGACAATGCATTCGTTCGTTTCGCCCACGCGAATTCCTGTATAAGCTGGTTGAATCTATTTCGATTCTGTTAGTCGAAACATCAACTTGTATCTGTTCGACGGGCGCTGCGTAGTACAGTTTGATTAACTGTCTAAGTCCAACCCCTTCATTAATTCGAAGACTTGGCTACGCATCCAGGCCGCCATCGGGGCGTTGTCGGAACGCTTATGCCAGATGCCAATGATCAACGCAGGGTCAATATGCATCGGAGGTTCGAACACGTGCAGTCCGAATGTCTTGGCGACTTTCTTTGCAAGCTGCGCGGGCACAAGCGCAATGAGGTCGCTTTCGCTCACCGCGCGACAGACGCCACTAAAAACGGGCACGGTCATAGCAACCTGCCGCTGTCTTCCGACGCAACTAAGGGCAGCGTCGCCCATCGCGGCCAGATTCCCTTCGGGGGAAAACAACACGTGGTGGAGTGCACAGAACGTATCCATGTGCATCAGCGTCCCTTCCTGAAGCCCCTCAATCTTTGGATTTCCCTTGCGTGCGATAACGTGGAACGGCGAATGGAAGAGCGGCTCTCGATTGACCCAGTCCGGTAGTACCAAGTCCGGGATCAGCGCAATGTCAGCGTTGCGTAGTTCAAGACTGGCCACATAGTCATTCGGAACCAGATCAACCAGCTGCGCTCGTAGATTGGGCGCTGACTTTTGCAGGAGATCACCCAAAGGTGGCATCAGGAGTTCCGCAAAAAAATCGCTTGCGGCGATCCGGAAAGTGCCTTCAGCGGTTTGCGGATCAAAGGTAGCCGGTGGGGCTAGCAAAGCTTCCAGACGTTCGAGTTCTTCGCGCAAACCGGATTCAATCCTGGCTGCATAGTCTGTAGCAACCAAACGGTTTCCCTGCCGGACAAAAAGGGGGTCGTCCAAGGCATGGCGAAGACGCGACAATGCACCGGAGACCGCGGATTGCGACATCGCGAGCCTGTAGGCCGCCTTGACGGTTGAGCCTTCGCGAAAGAGAGCGTCCAACACTCGCAAAAGATTGAGGTCGAGTGTCGCGAAATTCACCTGGCCGATATCCTATATTAGATATTGCAGTTTGCCTGATAGGTTGGCCTTCGGATAGGCTTCTGTCAACGGAAGCGCTTTCGTTTCAATCCAATGCTAATGGGGAGAAACGATGAAGGACCTGGCCCAAATCGACGGAGCCATCGAATGGCTCGGCGTAAAATACAAAACCATCCTCGGCCCAGAACAGACAAGCGGCGCTATGTCCATCGTGGACAGCTGGTCCCCCGCGGGTAGCGGCCCTCCGCGCCATGTGCATCAATACGAAGACGAAACGTTCGTGGTCCTCACCGGCACATGCAGGTTCTGGTTGGAAGGCGAGGAGTTCACCGCAGGGGCCGGCGAAAGCATATTCATCCCTCGTGGCAAGGAACATACATTCAAGGTGACAGACGACGCACCATGCCGCCATCTCGTGATCCTGACGCCCGGCGGATTCGAAGGTTTCTTTTCCGACATGGCAGCCGGTCAGTGCCGTATCCCGGAGGACATGCCCGCCATAGAAGAGAGCGCCAAGCGGCACAACATGGCCTTCACCGGCCCGCCGTTGGATTGAACACATGACTTAGAAACACATCGTCTATCATATCCCCGTCTGTCCCTTCTCGCAGCGACTGGAAATCCTACTGGCGTTGCGGGGACTAACGGATGCCGTAGAATTTCGTGTGGTGGATATCACCAAGCCACGCGATCCGGAATTGCTAGCCAAAACCAGAGGGACGACAGCCTTTCCTGTGCTGGAAACCAGCGACGGTCGTATATTGAAAGAAAGCCTCGTGATACTGCGCTATCTTGACGAGGCTCTACCAGGGGCACCATTGCGCCGCAGTGATCCTGCCGAGCACGCCATTGAGTCGATGCTGATTGCCCGCGAAGGACCCTTCACAATGGCAGGCTATCTCTTTGTCATGAATCAGGATCAGGAGCGCCGAGATGAGCATTTGAAGAAACTCCTGGCGCTTTATCGAGACCTTGATGATTTCCTAGGTCATCATAATCCGACTGGCCCATTCTTGTTCGAAGACTTCGGTTTGGCAGAGGCTGTTTTTACCCCGATGTTCAAGCGCTTTTGGTTCCTTGACTACTATGAAGGGTTCAAACTTCCCGTGGGCAAAAACTATAACCGGGTACGAGCGTGGCGTGATGCATGCATGGTGCATCCCGCAACGGCGCAGGTGACCGAAGAAGAGATCGTCAAGCTTTACTACGACTATGCGCTTGGGGCCGGAAACGGTGCCTTGCCTGACGGCCGCAGCGTTTCAAGCTTCGCCTTCGAACCGCCTTGGCAAACAAGACCCATGCCCCCCAGGGAAAAGTATGCGGCGACAGCCACCGACTAAGAACTGGGACTTGTCGCCTGACTAGGTCGTAGATACTCAGTACCGGACATTTATGCGCCGCGCGGCATTGGACAAAATGGGCTCGGAGCTGCCTGATGCCAATGCAGCGTACCCACGGTTCGGAGCCCCGCCGGCCCAGCCGTTCGCTAAAACCTCTATGTTCTTGTTTCTTAGGTGCTCTGGTCGACCCCGTGACATTCGCGCTTCGGCAAGAGTCGTTCATGTCTCCCGCCGCGAATTCTGGCTGCGAGCCCAAAGCGACCGTCCTGCATTCCTGTTTTTCGAAACAACGCGAGTACAAAAGAGGGATGACGATCCGAATGCTCAACGGCAACTGAGGTGTCGAAGTAACCCCGACCGAAGCCGGAAGTGGTTGCTGCTACAATCCAGTCAAATTTGCTAACGTCACACCATGTCCGTGGGCAGCGAAAGGGGGTCGCCATGCAAAGCCTTGAACTTTCGAATGATGAGCTTTCAAGCCTTGGGAAGATCGCTCTGCATCTCGCATTGGACTACTGGTCATCGGTCGATCAACGTCCTGCCTTTCCCTCAACGAGCGCGCGACAAACACTGGAGTGCTTTAGCTGCGATTGGGAAGAAGATGGTGCCGGGGCCAGTGTTCTGGAAGATTTCCGGACAATCGCCGAGCATGCGCGGCCTTCGGGCGCCAGGTTTTTTGGCTACATCGTAGGTTCGGGGGAGCCGGTTAGCGCTTTCGGAGATTTGCTGATCTCAGCGCTCAATCAGAACGTGACAGCGTGGCGGTCGGCACCCGCGGCAACGGTCATCGAGAAATCTGTCATTCAATGGTTGGCAGACGCCGTTGGATGCACCGGATTCTCAGGCAGCCTGTGTGGGGGCGGCTCTGTCGCGAACCTGATGGCTCTGGCCATGGCTCGGGAAGCGAAATTGCCAGCAAACGAAACAGGTGTGCAACCTTGCGTAGTTTACACTTCCGAACAGGCGCACATGTCGATCCCAAAGGCGATTGCGCTGCTGGGCATTGGTCGTACCAATCTGAAAATGATCCCTGTCGACAAAGACATGAAGATGCGGGTCGACCTGTTGGAAGCGTCCATTGCCTCTGATCGAAAGAACGGACAACTGCCAATCGCGATCGTAGCCACGGCCGGCACGGTCAATATCGGAGCGATCGACCCGCTCCCCGAACTGGCAAGGCTGGCCCAAGCGGAACAGCTTTGGCTACACATTGATGGTGCCTACGGTGGCCTTGCAGCCCTTGCTTCCCCGGAAAAATTCAGGGGAGTGGATCAAGCAGATTCTGTATCGCTTGATGCCCACAAGTGGCTTTATCAACCGCTTGATTGCGGCTGCCTCCTTTATCGCGACCCTGGTATTGCGCGCCAGACTTTCTCATTTTCGGGTGACTACGTTAAGACGTTGGATGCAGGCCCGGTTGAAGGTTTCGCATTCTTCGAGGAGTCAATTGAGCTATCTCGAAGGTTTCGGGCTTTGAAGCTTTGGATGTCGCTTAGGTATCATGGGAAGGCAGCGTTTCGGGACGCAATCGCAAGTGATCTTGAGCACGCAAAACATTTGGCTTCCAACATCGAAGCTGATCCCGACCTCGAGCTTGCTGCACCGGTTAATCTAAGCGCAGTTTGTTTCAGGCACAGGAGAAAGGACAATCTGGCCCTCCTTAAGCGCGTTCTAGCGCGCGGGCGTGTTTATTTGTCGAATGCGTCAATTGATGATCAATTTGTCCTTAGGGCGTGCTTCGTAAATCATCGCACGACCATGGAAGATGTCCGCGAAATCGTTTCGGAGGTCAAAGCTGCGGCGGATGAATTGGAGGGTTGATCGCTAAATGTCAGCGTAGTTCGCTCCTCGATAGTCGGTCCAGATTGCAGCGAAAGGGCGGTCTGAATTCCGCGCCTCAGAGTTGTTTTGATTGGCCGGTCTCGCGACACCGGCTGCAACGCAGCGATGAGCGTGCCGCACCCGCAAGTGAATGCTGCGTCAGCAAACACCCGGAAGGGCAATGGCAGAAAAGTCCGCAAGCCGGTCGTAGCCAAGATTTGGGAGAGCGACCGCTTTTGGTGAGAGCGGTCGTGCCTGTTCGAAACTCCGAGTTTTCGGGGATGAACGTCCGTTCAAAGCCGCTAATCGGTCATCTGAGTAAATCCGTTAGGTGACAGCGTTGAGCCCAAACCGGCTATCAAGTTTCCTCGCGATGCCCTTGGATTTGCAACCCGCAAGTATTTCATCTGTTTTGTATTTTTTCTCCGGCTTGCAGGTGAACTCGGTTGACCGGGTTCGAACGACCTGCGGCGACTGATTTCGCCGGTTGGGGGGAATGAGTTTCTGGTAGACTTGATTACTGCGCTTCAATTGTCGTTAATTGGTTGTGCTATCATCATTTTTTTTGTGATCGGTTCGGCCGCAGGGTTCTTGGAGCAAATCGCATGGGGCTAGTGGGTAGAATACTGGCGGTTGTCGCTTCCGCGAATCTGGTTGTCCTGTTCGTATTTGTCGGTCTGGCAACCCTGCAGTTTGAGGCCATACTTTCCAATATGGTGCGGGAACGTTTGGTCGTTTTGGCAACGCGCACAGCTGTTCCGTTCAACTCTGTCGTAGATTTGGGGTTGCCTGTCTCGTCTGTTCGAAACGCTCTTGCTGTTTTGGAAGCCGCCAAACAAAGCGACCCAGCAATTGAGGACATAACCCTGTTTTCATTGGGCGGTGAAATCGTCCACTCCACATCTGATCAAAACACTAAGGTTGTTCCAAGTGCATGGGTTTCCGCCTTAAGCGACCCAGAGGCCGGAGGCGTCTTTCAGATCGATGAACGGGCAAGCTTTGTGACCGGAATAGACGTAGGCGAGCTAAGTGCACCCTTAGCTCGGCTAGCGATTAAGTACTCTAACGCGCAGGCGATGGATCAGATGCGGGCTATGGTAGCAAAACTATCGTTTGTGGCCGGGTTGCTTATGATAGTGACCATCTTGATTGGAGCATTGGTTCTACGTCTTGCATTGGCTGAGCACGTCCGAATTATCGATGGCATACTAGCAGCCTACAATCTGTTCGAGCGATCATTCTGGCGGGCATCCAACCCTGACAAGGACAAGCCAAAAGACGTAGATGGGCTTGGAATCTCCAGCGCTTACTTTTGGGATCAGCTGTGGAAATCCGAGCGGATATACGAGTCGGAACGAAAGAGTGTCTGCCCCTCGGATAAAGGGGGCGACTCTTGAACACGCAAAAACAACACGGAAGACTGGCTGCAGGTAGAGTCGTGGGATGGGTCGCGGCAATTGTATTGTTGTCGTTGACGCTGATGGCCTTTGCGGCTGTGCGCACATTTGAGGCCTCGCTTGAACCGGAAATGAACAAGCGGACTGCACTGATAGCGGCTACGGTTCGAGAAGAGATTGAACGAGCGATTGACTTCGGTGTTCCGCTGGAAGCCATCGGAGGCGCATCTGAGTATCTGGATGAACTCTTGAAAGAGTTTCCAGAGCTGGAAAAAATCATGTTGCGGTCCAATTCGGGGAGATTGATAGCCTCAAGCAGCAGAGGCGATTCAACGGGTACAGATGCACCCAATGAAATCAACACTTCACCGAACACTGTTTCGCTGTCAATTCTTCGACGAAATACAATCGTCGGTGAACTTACAATCGAAGCAGACCCTCGCTTTGTCAGATCAAGGCTTCAGGAAGTAATGCTAGACATCATCGTCGTCGGACTGGTTGCAATCCTATTAGCATTTGAAATCGTGCTGCTCGTTTCGGCAAATATGCTCGGGAAGCCATTGGACCGGATATTTACACTGATGGATGAACAGGCGGCAGCAAGCTTTCGGCATGTTTTACCGGCACGGGATGCGGGTGAGTTACGCAGAGTTGCGCGGAGGTTATCTGATCGCGCATTGCATGTTGCGAGGCTTAGAGGAGCTCAGGATAGGCTTTCAACTTTGCCGCAAGCCTATTTCGTGGATATCCGATTGCCGGTGTTTATCTTTTCAACTGCCACAGAAATCAGCGGCGCATTTCTTCCGCTCTATGCGCGGGATGCTGGTGGACCGGATTGGCTGACCTCGGAAATGGCGGCAACTGCACCACTAATTGCCTATCTTGTTGCGATGGCTTTGATGGCCCCTTTCGGTGGAGCGATTGCGCGTCGTTTCAACCCACAACGCCTTTTCTTGTCAGCTATTCCTATTACGGCTTTGACATTGGTTGGAGTTGGTTTGGGGCAGAACGCTTTGGTTATTGCATTTTGGCACAGTTGTATGGCCATCGTTTATGCCTTAGCGACGATTTCGTGTCAGGAATACGCGATCAAGACCGCTCCTAGGGACGAACTCACCCAAGCAATCGGTGGATTCTTGTTCGTAATTATCGGCGGAGCATTCTGTGGGTCTGCACTGGGCGGTGTTCTTGCGGACCGCATCGGAGCTTCGGGAACCTTTTTCTTTGGAGCAGGTTTGGCGGTGTTGTCAGGACTAATTGGTGCGAGGGTTATTTCTGGCCACGTTTCCTTGGATCAGGAAGTTACAACCACGCAATCAGACAAGAGCATTTGGACAGTGCTTACCAATCGCAGGTTTCTTGCGTTGACGCTTGGTGTGTCCGTGCCAATCAATATCGGGATGTCCGTCTTCATCTGGTATCTAACACCGGTTGTTCTTGAGGGCCAAGGTGTCGGAGTGGCTGACATTGGCCGGGTCGTGATGTTGTACTATCTTGCCCAACTTCTTTTGGGCCCAACCGTAGCAAGGTTTGCCGACGGGAAAGTTGGGCAGGTGCCGTTTTTGATCTTTGGCATCTTTATTTCCGGTGTTGCGATCTCATCCCTATACTTCTGGTCCGGGATTATGCCCATGATTATTGTCGTGACGCTGTTCGGCTTGGGGTACGCGATGTGCGACGCGCCCCAATATGCCCAAGCCATCCAAATTGGCGAACAGACCGGTGGAGCCGGTGGGGGTGAAAGAGCTTTGGGTGCCTTGCGTCTGATTGAACGTTTGGCGGCAATCGCAGGTTTGATTGCGAGTGTAATCTTGATACCCCGGCTCGGGTATTCGACCATCATCGGCGGCATTGGCGTGCTGATGTTATGTGGTACGCTATTCATGCTTGGTGGCGGAACTAGTCACAGCAAAACACCGGAAAACGTCTCTGAATAAACTGACTGAGGCAACCAGTCCAAATGGACTCTGGCGATGAGGCTGAAATGAAAAAACTCCACTATTTTGCATCCGCCCTTGCTGTATCGGTGTTGGCTTGTGGTTGGGTGCAAGCCGGCGAAAAAACAATATTCGGAATTTTCTGGGAAGGTTGCGAGCACGGCTGCCAGGGATTTATCGACGCAATAAAAAACAGTGAATTTGATGCTAAAGTCTTGATCAGGGATGCAATGCAAGATCGTAACAAACTACCCGAGTTCATTATTGAAGCCCGCGAAATTGACGCTGATCTGGTCCTTACATACGGGACCAGCGTTACATTGGGTGTGGCCGGTCAGATCAACAATAGAGAACCAGAAAATTTCATATCAAAGCGTCCGCTTGTTTTCATGTACGTTTCAGACCCTTTTGGAAGCGGCATCGCTGAAAGTTTTGAAGGCAGCGGTCGACCTCATGTAGCCGGAACATTTAATCGCGTTCCCGAAGCAGTAAACATCAAAACTATTCGAACGATTCAACCCGACTTTGACCATCTTGGAATACTCTTTAACATGAACGAGAGGAACTCTGCATTAAAGGTTAAGGAAATGGAGGAGCTGTCAAAAGAAATGGGTTTCGAATTGACAGCACTTGAAATTGATCCCGGGAATCAGAGTGTCCCTGACTCGGCTCTGATCCCAGGCAAGGTGGCCGAACTGGCCGACGCTGGCGTGGATTTCATTTATCTTGGGTCGAGTTCTTTCCTCAGGCTGAATGCAGATGTGTTCACAGGCGCCGCCGTTCAAAACGGATTGCCGATCCTCAGCCCCTATGAGGAAGTCGTCAGGGAGCAGGATGCGCTTCTTTCTGTGGCTGCGCGAGCGGCAGATGTCGGAGCACTTGCAGCGCAACAGGCATTGAAAATCCTGAGGGATGGGAAAGAGCCAGGGGATCTGCCAATCGCACGCGTTACCGACTTTGCATACGTGGTGAATATGGACGTTGCAAAAAAGTTGGGTATGTACCCTCCTATCGAATTGCTGCAAATCGCAGAAGTTGTCGAATAACGCCAGCGTATATCACTCTTTAATTACTGGACTATTCCTCACTAAATCGGCAGAAACTGCCTGCGCAGTTTTAGACGTCTTTCGCGCGAAAGTGGGACGACTGCTTAGTCCGCATAGCAAGCATTCACGTGAAATCCGCGAATGGGCGCATCGAGCCCAAACTAGCACCAACCATTCAGTGGCTTGCTTCTTCTCAATGCACTACAGCGGGACCTGAAGCCCCGCCTTTACCCGGTTCACAACAACGTTTGAATGAAAGCGGCGGATGTTTGGGTTATCTGTGAAGACCTGACGGCTGAATTCCTCATAGGCCGCCATGTCGGTCGAAGTGACAATCAGAATGAAATCGGTATGCCCGGTGACGTAATAGCATTGCTGCACATCATCAAGCGCCAGCATGGAGCGGCGAAATTCGTCCAGAAGGTCAGTGCGCTCTCGCTCCAACTCAACCTCAACAATGAAGGTCATAGGGCGGCCCACTGCCTTTGCGGACAACACGGATATGTCGGCCTCAATGATCCCCTCCTCCCGGAAGCGTTTCATGCGCCGCTGCACCGAAGACCGCGAAATGCCTATCTGATCTCCCAACTCATCAGACGACAACCGGTTGTTTCGCTGGAGGATACCAAGAAGCCTTTTGTCTGTATCGTCGAGAGGATATGGCATTCTGTTCGATCCCACCCTTGAATTTGATGCGTTTTGCTCGAAGAGCTTACCCTAATGGGGTAAATTGCCCAGAATTTTCCCATACGCTCAACCTAGTAAGCCAAACCCGTTCACTGAAAGCCCGATCATGAGCAAATTGCCTACTCTGTCCCAAAGATACATCGACCCTCGCAACTATCCCCCGGGGGTGGCCTATATGGACGGTCAGTACCTGCCAATGCAGGAGGCAAAGCTCTCAGTGCTGGACTATGGGTTCCTGCATTCGGATGCGACCTATGATGTGGTCCACGTGTGGAAAGGTGCCTTCTTCAGGCTGGACGATCATCTGAACCGCTTCTTTCGCGGCATTGAAGAACTGCATATGACCATCCCGTATGATCAGGCGCAGGTGGCTGAAATCCTGCACAATTGCGTTGCGCTATCCGAGCTGCAGAACGCCTATGTCGAGTTCATCTGCACAAGGGGAACTTCCCCGACCTTCAGCCGCGACCCAAGGGACGCCGAAAACCGTTTCATCGCCTTTGCCATCCCTTTCGGCTCGATCGCCAACAAGGAGCAGATGGAGCGCGGACTACATCTGGCGGTGACCAATGTGTTGCGCATCCCGCCAAGCTCGGTTGACCCCACCGTCAAGAATTATCATTGGCTGGACATGGTGAAGGGGCTTTATGCGGCCTATGATCAAGGCGCAGATACAGCGGTTCTGGTCGATGGAAATGGCAACGTGTCCGAAGGCCCCGGGTTCAACGTTTTCGCAATCAGGGATGGCGTGGTTTCAACCCCTGACACCAGCGTCTTGCTGGGAATTACGCGCCAAACCATCTTGGATATCTGCGCAGGGTTGGGCATCCAATGCCGCACGCAGGACGTGTCTGTCACAGCCCTGAAGGCCGCTGACGAGGTATTTGTGACCTCGACCGCCGGGGGTGTCATGCCGGTCACCAAGGTCGATGGGCAACCTGTCGGATCGGGTGATCTTGGAACTCTCTCGAATACCATCTTGGCGAAATATTGGGAAATGCATGACGACGACACGCTCCGAGATGTGGTGCCTTACCCGGAAGCAGCGGGGCTGTGATACCACACAAGCATTCTGCCGGTTCAGTCGAATGGCAGCTTCGTCCCGCGGTCCAGACCTCGTTTGGCCTTCCGGCTTTGCGCTTGCAGCGAATGTCTCCTCCGAAGGGCCTCACTGCAGCATCGCTAATCCTCGGGCAATGGCAGCAATGGGCCGAATGTTCGGGAAGGCTGTCGCCCGCGAGCATGCTGACCCAGTGCGGAAGGATGCGTTCACGTCGTAAGCTCGTTGCATTTGTTGTCGTATAATGCTGACCTTACCGGACAGATGCGTGCAACCTGTGCGTGCCGATCCGAAAGGATAGCCTATGGTCGATTCCAGTCCTACAAATTTGCAATACTTGACGAACCCACTCTTGAACAAAGGGACTGCCTTTTCATTGCGCGAACGAGAAGAACTCGGATTGATGGGTCTTCTACCGCCACACATCGAAACACTCGAAACTCAGATAGACAGGGCTTATGCCGCCTTTGAACGTGAGGAGACACCGCTGGACAAGCATGTCTATCTGCGCGATCTGCAGGATGACAACGAGGTTCTGTTTTACGCTCTATTGGTCCGGCATTTGTCCGAGATGATGCCGATAATTTACACACCCGTTGTGGGGGATGCCTGCAAGCGGTTCAGTGAAATTTACGACCACCCACGCGGATTGAACATTTCATACCCCGAGCGCGACCGGATTGATGACATACTTGAGAATGCCATCCTGCCCTCTGTCGAAGCTATAGTCGTCACCGACGGAGAGCGGATTTTGGGTTTGGGCGATCAAGGCGCGGGCGGCATGGGAATTCCGATTGGAAAGCTTTCGCTCTATACCGCTGCGGGCGGAATAAGCCCGTCTGTGACGCTCCCGGTGGTACTGGACGTCGGCACAAACAATCAGGAACGATTGGAAGATCCCCTCTATATCGGTTGGCGTCATGAGCGCGTCAGCGGAGATGATTATTTTGAATTTGTCGATCTTTTTGTACAGGCCGTAAAACGCAAATGGCCAGAAGTCTTGTTGCAATTCGAGGATTTTGCACAGCAACATGCGGCGCCGCTGCTTGCGCGCTATCGCGATCAGTTGTGTACCTTCAATGATGACATTCAGGGAACTGCAGCGGTAACCGCAGGCACCTTGCTGGCGGCCTCCGACGTTACCGGTATTCAGTTAAAGGACGCAACTATTGCGTTCCTCGGCGCGGGGTCTGCGGGAGTAGGCATCGCCGAGCAACTGGTCCAACTCATGGTCCGCCAAGGACTATCCGAGACCGACGCGCGCGAGCGCATCTACATGGTGGACCGGAACGGCTTGTTAACCGATGCGATGACAGATCTTCTGCCTTTCCAAAAGCAAATTGTCCAACCGCTCGCCAAAGTGGCGAGCTGGTCCGATGATAAGATTTCATTGCTGGATGTGATAAATCAAGCCAAACCCAACATTTTAGTTGGTGTCAGCGGTCAGGCGGGCTTGTTCTCGGAAGAGATCATTCGTGCGATGGCAGCTAACACTGATCATCCTATCGTGTTGCCCCTTTCGAATCCGACATCGCGAATTGAGGCCGTGCCTTCGGATATTATCCACTGGTCAGATGGTCGTGCAATGGTTGCCACCGGAAGCCCGTTTGATCCCGTTGTCTATAGCGGCAAGACACACCATGTCGCGCAATGCAATAACTCCTACATTTTCCCAGGCATGGGGCTGGGTGTGCTGGCGGTAGGCGCTCGCCGTGTCACTGACGGAATGTTCATGGCCGCCGCTGAGGCGCTGGCGGCTTTGTCGCCTGCTAAATCCGATCGCACCGCCAGCTTGCTGCCCGATGTTGAGGATATTCGCCAGGTCAGCAGAGCAATCGCATTTGCCGTTGGACAACAGGCACAGTTGGATGGCGTTGCGCCTAAATCCACAAGTGACGAGCTGAAAGCGGCAATAGATGCGAAGTTTTGGATCCCGCAATATCAGGAGATTGCCTGAAGCAGACGCGCGCTGGAGTGACCGGAGGCTTGTCTTTGCGAAATCAGAATCCACTGGGTCTGTTATAGGGAGTGAGATACGGCATCTGAGTGTGGTTCTAGTTATGACCTTTGCGCCGCCTCACGCCTGAGTGGCTTTTGCATCGCAGCGCAAAGGGCACCCACCAGCAAAACCGCAGAGGCAACGATCAGGCTGTCCCCTATTTCTCCGGTTATGTCCCCGATGACACCGGCCCCGATCGGCCCCAATGCCTGTGAGATGGCGAACACCACGGTAAAAAAGCTAATAGTTGAACCCCAATCCTGCTGTTCCACATTCTGGCGGACAAAGTTGGTTACTGCAGTAGGTGGCATAAAGACTGATAGTCCGAATACGAGTGCCGACAAAATCAACCCATATCCAGATGAAACCAGGATCGGTAGTGCCGAACCCAATGCGACCCCGCTTAAGATCAGTGCCAAGGGCATTCCGGAGGAATAACGAGCCAGCACCCCGCGCCAAACAAAAGGAGACGCCATAATACTGAACCCAAGAACCATCCACGTTGCGGTGGTCAACAGGACACTGGAATGCTGCTCCTTCATCCAGACAGAGATAAAAGTGACGTAGACAATGTAACCCAACCCGAATAGCGCATACCCGCCGAGTTCGCCAAGCATTCTGCGCACCGGGGGGATCGACGGCAGTACCGCGTCGTGCTCGGTTTCGTTCAGTCTGGTTGAAGCCCAAATCGAAAATGGGCAAATGATCAGGGCTGCCAACCCGACTCCGATCCACGCCCAGTCCCAATATTGTGGCCCGAACACGTCCAACATGCTCGGAAGGGTTGCGCCACACAATGCAATACCAAATCCACCGCCTCCGCCAAAGTACAACGCGATGGCCAACGCATTCTTTCGCGCGTCGCTCTGGAACAGCGATGCCGCCAGTACGCCGCCTGACACAAATGAAAGAGCACCGAACATTCCCACCAAGGAGCGACATGCGGTTTGCACCACGAGGCTCTCATCAAACCCGGTCGCCAAAAGACACAAAGCGGTCGCCACAGTGCCGACTGCGAACAAACGAGACGGTGAAAAATGCCGGATCAGTATAAGTGTTAGAATCGAACCCACTATATAGCCAATCGAATTGGCCGTATTTAACCAACCGGATTGAGTGAGACTCCAGCCAAGGCTACTTTTCATAGACGGCAGAATTAGACCGTATGCAAAGCGGCCAAAAGCGTTGGATATGCTGACTCCGAGTGCTAGGCCCAGCAATATAAACCACGGGTTTGCAGGTTTTGCCGCGGACATGAATATCCTTCCAGGTTGAACGGTCACCGTGCCCCAATGCGTTTGGTTGTGCAATCCCAACCGATCTGCCCACGCGGCCTGGGTTCAATTGATTAGCGACTGTTCGAAGATTGAGGAGGGCAGCCTTGGAACGGCGCAGTGCCTCAAACACAACCTGTGCTGAAGAAAAAGATGAACATCTTCCACGTCTGCGCGCACGAAGATTAAGGTGATATATCTCCGCATTCGAGACCAGTATCGAGCACGTAAAGGACAAACGCATTCGGGCAGAATGGACGCCTCCCTTAGCTCGGCGCCTGTGGCCGTCACAAACCATCCCATGGCAAGAAGCCCGCAACTGTGATCCGACCGGCTGGGCCGTCACACCACGTGCGCTGCACCGCTTTCTTCCGCTGCCAGCCGTTTCAACGCCATCCGGTCAAGCTTGCCGCCCATGGTTAACGGTAGTGTATCAACTTCGCGAACCACGTCCGGAGCCTTGTATCCAATCTGCTCTCGCGCAAAGTCGATGATCTCTCCGGCGCGCACCGGTGGTGCCCCTTCAACCAAGCTCACAAAGGCCCAAACATCCTCGCCATGCATTTCATCTCGGACCCCAACCGCAACCGCTGCCGCGACTGCGGGGTGTGCTGTCAACGCATCTTCTACCTCTGCCGGGCTGATGTTCGAACCGTCATGTACTATGATCTGCTTGCGGCGCCCCCGGAACCAGAAATAGCCATCCCCATCCTGCCGCATCAAATCGCCTGTATCGAGCCAGCCATCCCGAAATGCTGCTGCTGTCGCCTCCGGATTCTTCCAATACCCAGTCATCATGGTCGGGCTCTTCACCCAATGCCGACCGTCCACCCCAACGGGCACCTCCTCACCGGCTTCGTCGCGAAGCACCGAGACATAGCCTGGATTGTTTAATCCAACTGCGCCTGCTTTCTCGGAACCGCCATGGGTATTGGAATGCGACGTACCCATTTCCGTCATTCCATAAAACGCCCCAATTGGCACACCAGCCAGCGCGCCGAACGCATCGACCAACGTCTGCGAGGGTTTGTCTCCACCAGCCATCATTGTTTTCAGGGACTCGAAGTCTTCGCGCAGCGCCCCGTGCCCCGTGACCAAAGCCGTCAAAGGTGCGGGTAAAATCTGCGCCACTGTCGGCCGCGTCTGCCTCAAAAGCGCCAAAAGCTCGTCCGGTGAAAATTGTCGCGCAATACTTGTCTTGGAGCCCGCCCAAAGCCCTGCAAAAGTCAGTCGCAATCCGGCGGTGTGCGAAATCCAAGACGCCGGCAACACCACGTCCTCGGGCCCCAACCCTAGCCCCCGCGCATTGCTTGCCACCATGTATCCCATGCTAGCATGGCTGTGCGTAACACCCTTTGGCTTGCCCGTGGTGCCTGAGGTGAAGAATATGAAAGCCGGAGCCTCAGCCCGAACCTTTGGCAGTGTTCCTTTACCCTCTGCATTCAGCAGATCGTCAAAGGCGAGTGCTCCGTCCACTTCCCCTGCATAGACAATCACACCCTTGGGCAACCGCGCCACTCCCGGGACTGTTGTCACATCCCTTACCCGCTCGCCATGCACTAACAGAGCCGCCGGTGTTGCCAAACCCAGTGCATAGTCGATATCCGGGGCTGAATAGCGATAGTTGAGCGGCATCGCCACAAGACCGGCCCGCATACAAGCCAGGTAGTGGATTACCAGCGAAGCGCGGTTTGGCATAATGGACGCCACTCGATCCCCCGGTTCGAGCCCCAGGTTCAGATATTGCAACGCCAACCGCGTACAGGCGGTATCCAGTTCCCGCCAAGTCAAAGCCCCGTCCAATGCGTAAAGCGCAATCGCCTTGGGATCCGCTGCCAACCCCTGGCGAAAAAGGTTTGTTAAATCCGCAGGTGCGGCCAGCGGTGGTCCGGCTACCGACATGCACTTCTCCTCAAAACAGACCACTTCGGCACCTACACCGCGCCACCCAGACCCCAGCGAGGATGCCGACCTACTTACCTCAATGGCTAGGCAACGAGATGAATCCAATCCCGTTATCGATTGGTCGCTGGATCAAGCATACTGTATCGATGTCTATCGCCAATAGCGAACGACGGAGACATCCGCGATGTGTGAGTTCGTTACTCTTGAGACAATGCGCCTGCGACGAATGTCCGCTTCGGGAAATCGCGCTGCACCGCGGCGCCACGCGACGCGATGAACGGCAGGTTTGGGCCGTTATTTGCCTGAGTTACTACCAATCCAAAATGGGTTGATAGACAAAGTTGACCGTTAGAGTGCACAGGGCAATGCCGCACAAATTGAGCCAAAACCCTGCCCGCGCCATGTCGGTGATTTTAAGATCAGGGTTCGAAAACACAATCGCATTCGGGGCCGTTGCGACTGGCATCATGAAAGACATATTGGCCGCAAGCGCGGCCGGCACGGCCAGTAAAAGCGGGCTCCAATCGAATCCGACAGCAACGGCAGAAACCACCGGAAGTATCGTTGCGGCCGAGGCTGGATTCGACATGATCTCGGTCAGAAAGACCATCATCGCAACGACTAGAAACACCATGGCTAAAACCGTGATGTCAATTGCAGACACCTGTTCTCCGATCCAATCTGCCAGCCCGGTGATCTGAAACGCCAAGGCCACGGCAAGTCCACCTCCGATCAGGATCAATACGTTCCACGGCAATTTCACAGCGGTTTCCCAATCCAGCGCGAACTTCGTCATATCCGCGTTTGTCGGGGTCGCGAAAAGCAACAAAGCTGCGATCAATGCTACGCCGGTATCCGTGATTGGCAATCCGGTGAAATGCGTTATCTGGTCCCCGAAAATCCAACCGGTTGCGGCTAGAACAAAGACCACTGCAACGGTCTTTTCCGCGCGGCCCATCGGCGGAAGCCGTTCCCGTTCAATGCGAACTGCGTCGGCAAGGTCATTTTCCATCAAGCCGTCGCACCGAAACATGACAAAGCTCAACAAGGCCCAGGCGATGAACAACATTACTATTGTCACCGGAAGACCGATCATCAGCCAGTCAACGAACTCGACCGTTATGCCGTATTCGCCGGACATGATCGTCGCCAGCAAAGCATTGACGGGTGATCCGATTAACGTGGCCATTCCCCCAATCGATGCGCTGTAGGCCACGGCAAGCATAAGGCCGACAGAAAACCGGCGCAGCTCATCCGAGGCCGCAACTTTGCTTTTAATGAAGTCGATGACAGACAGTGCAACTGCATACATCATGATTGTTGCGGCCGTATTCGTGATCCACATTGACAGGAATGCGGTGGCAATCATGAAGCCCAGGGTCAGATTGCGTGGCCCCGTACCGGCCCTTGAAACGATTGCTAGCGCGATGCGCCGATGAAGGCCGACAGCTTCAATCGCCATGGCCAGCATAAACCCACCCAGAAACAGGAATATGAGGGGATGGCCATAGGCCTGCGTGACCGTACCAATCTCGGCAACTCCGGCGAGAGGCATGACGACAACCGGCAGTAATGCGGTGGCGGCTAGTGGTATTGCCTCACTAAGCCACCATGCAACCATCCACGCCAGCAAGGCCAGCAACGTCCAGCCCGCCTCGGACATTCCAGGCGGTGTATCGAGCGAACGAACGAGAAAAAACAGTATCGGGCCCGACATTAGCGACAGAAACACGCGCCAACGGGAACGGACAGACTGGACCTGAAGCTCCTGCATGATACCAACCTTCGGAGTAACAATCCCGACGATATTTCTACGCAGCACTCATGGCCGCGCCTTGTGTCAGACTAGGGCAATCGTCTGGCTTATGTCATCTGCAGGTTTTTTGTTTGGGTGTTGCCGGCGATAAACCAAACGATTTGACCAGCTTAAATTTCCGCGTTTTCCAGACCGGTTATGCTGGCCTCAAGCAGTGCCTTCAGCTTTGGGCGCCATATTTCTGTCAGGGCGTCTTCCCGTGTTACCAACGAGATGTTGCGAAACAACGGCTGCGGCTTACAAGGTAGGACAAGAACCTGATCAGCCCCATACCGCAATACGTCTGTTTTTGGCAAAAGCGCGTACCCGATCCCGCTTTTTACGCAGTTTACGATGGCTTCGATACTGTCGAGGATAATCACTTCCTTCGACTTTAATTGCATTTGATCGCGGTATTGGGCGATCAGCTTGCCGATGCCCGACGACGGAATGAAATGCAAGAAAGGATGTGACCCGGAAAGTCCGGATAGTCCTTTCATCTTGCTGTCCAGCGGCGCCGCGACCACCATTTCTTCTTTGATCAATATTTCGCAGCAAAGATCAAACGTCGCGTCTGCGATTTCAGTTACAATTGCCGCATCCAGTTGACCGTTCCGGACCTGTTCGCACAAAGTCTCTGACAATCCGGTGCTCGTGTTTAACATTGCTTTTGGAGCCAGTCGCGCTGCGGTTCTGAGAAACAAGGGTAGGATGCGCGCGGCAGTAGAGGGGACAAACCCGATCCGGTAAGTTCCAGTCAGTTGGTCGGTGGGCACACATCTTGATTTCAGAACTGAGTAGGCATCAACTATTGTCTTGGCGTCCTGAGCAACTCTTATTCCGAGTGGCGTAAGTTTGGGCGGCCGATACCGACGATCGAACAACGTTGCGCCGAGCTCTTCTTCCAGCGATTTCATCTGCATGCTGACAGCAGACAGCGTCATGTTGCGCACTTCTGCGGTTCGGGAAAATGAGCTGTGTTGGGCAATCACAACCAGTGTTTCGAAGGCGGAAATTTGCATAAATTCAATAAATCTTAATTTAAGAACAAAGTAAATTCGATTGAAAATAACATGCGGGCCCTCACATAATTGTGAGCAAAGAGGATGACCCAATGCTTGATCAGGGAACAAAGACGTATCAGGAAATCGCTCGTGAACTGGCTCCCGGATTTGCCGAACGCGCCGGTCACTGGGACCAAACCGGCACCTATTGCTGGGAAAACGTACGTGAACTGACCGATGCCGGGCTTATGGGCATGACAATTCCGCCCAGGTTTGGAGGGCCAGGAGCTTCATACCTTGACGTGGTTTTGGCCGTCGAAGAAATCGCCAAAGCCTGCGCATTGAGCGCCCGGATCGTCGTTGAGGCCAATATGGGCGGCATCAGCGCGATCATGGCCTATGGCACAGATGAGCAACGAGACTTTGTGGCCCCGCTGGTCCTGTCGGGGGACAAGCCTGCAATCTGTATAACTGAGCCCAACGCCGGCAGCGCAGCGACCGAGATGCAAACGACGGCCCGACGTGTTGGTGGGAAATACCTGATCAACGGCAGCAAACACTGGATCACCGGTGGCGGCGTTTCGAAGCTCTACCTGATTTTTGCGCGGGTTCTGGATGAAGACGGAGCCGATCTGGGGATCACCGGTTTTCTGGTTCACTATGATCCCGAAAACGGTATCGCCCCCAAAGGGTTCGATGTGGTCGGGCGCGAACGGACCATGGGGCTATGCGGAATGCCCGAAACTGAGCTTCGTTTTACCAATCTGGAAGTTGACGCGCGTTTCGCTCTGATCACGCCATCGGGAATAAAACGTGGCTTTGCCGATCTGATGACCGCCTATAACAGCCAGCGTGTCGGGGCCGGAACGGTGGCCATGGGAATTGCAGCGGGGGCGCTAGAGCATGCGAAAAGATACCTGCGCGAGCGTCATCAGTTCGGTCGCCCCTTGCAGGAGTTTCAGGGTCTTCAATGGATGCTTGCAGACATGGACACGGCGGTCCATGCGTCCCGTCTGATGTTGCACGAAGCCGCTGGAACTCTTGGATCGACTGGGTTTCCCGACATGATGATGGCAGCCCGGGCAAAGGCCTTTGCGTCTGAACAGGCGATCAAAGTCGTCAACGATTCCTTGCAGGTATTTGGAGCGCGTGGATACGGTGCGCAGGAGCCGATCGAACGCATGTATCGCGACGTGCGTATGTTCACCATCGGCGGTGGAACTGCGCAGATCCTGAAAACACAGATGGCAGGTAGTTTGTTGGGCATTAAAACGCCGCAAACGAGGGACGGGTACGCAAAGCTGGCTACGAGTTGATAGCTTCAGACCGCACGACTGCGAATATTAGGCATCATGAGGTGCCTGGCGCAGATACCATGTCAAACCCGAGGCTGACTTCGATCCCATTTTGCAGATGCAGCGAATGGCAGCAAAGTGGGTACTGCGGAATTTCGTTACCTTGTCCAGTGACCGCTTTGGGCCGTCCAAGATGAGCCAACCCGCTACGCCACTACAGATGCTGCGCTGCCTCTGAGGTCGGTTGTGAGCCCAAACCGACCAAGATTAAAAGAGGCTCGCTTTGCACATGCAGCATTTCGACAAATTTGTAGACCGCCCTCGGGCGACGTTCATCCGAGATTTGAGTTGCCGTGCAGCGGCATGAGAATCAGTTGTTCAGTCCGGCTGTTTTCATCCACGGCCACGATATGTCGGG
>NZ_JBDZYG010000030.1:0-12180 GCF_040329455.1 Ruegeria sp. SCP11
CCAGTCTTTTGCCTTTGCCAGTTGCGTCTCCAAAGCGACCGCCGGATGATTCAAAAAAGACCGAACCGCATTGAATTTGAATGAGAGCGGCTGCCGTCCTGCGAGGTGGCGTTCTCGTCGAATCTTTAGGCTTAATTCTACGTAATCACTGTGTCGGTCAGGGCTGAGTTTTCCCGATCTTTCGACCTGCATTCACCTGTACCCGGTATCCAGCGCAGCGCGAGATTCAATCCGTTCATAAATGGTATCGCTGCGTCCAGCTCAGCAAATGCCCGCTCGAAACCCAATCGGTTCTACGGCAATGGATTTACTGGTTCGGACGCTGATCCGGTACATGAGGGGTTCGGGATGCGGCGCAGCAAGTCATCTTTCAGTCGCATAAGAAGCGGCAACACTGGTTCACACAACCTTGCTGTGGTGGCTTGGTCTCTGCCGGAGGACACGCGATGAGCGACGTTCTCTGCGAACAATTTCAGTCTGACGCAGCTGCTGAAAACAACAAAGCAGATTCTTCTCCGACGACACCCAAAGTTGACTATTCGGTCTCGCCGGGTCTGGCTGACCGTCTTGCGGGGATTGGGCTGTCCATCGCCTTTTCCTCCTACCAGTCGGGGTTCCTTTATATGGTCGGCGTCAAGCCGGGCGGTGGGATCAACATCCATCAGATGGCTTTCCCCCGACCGATGGGCATTCACCGTCATGGGGCGCATGGATTGTCGCTGGCAGCAGACGATCAAATCCTGCACCTGCAGAACGTGCTGGAGCCTCAGGAGCGCGTGAACAATCTGTTCGACGCCGCCTTCATGCCGCGTCAGAGCGAGTTTACCGGGCAGCTGGATCTGCATGACCTTGGCATCGATGCCGCAGGCAAAGCGATCTTCGTCAATACGCGATATAATTGCCTCGCAACACCGGACCCGCGCCACAGCTTTCGAGAAGTCTGGCGCCCCCCGTTCATATCGTCGCTGGTGGATGAGGATCGATGCCACCTGAACGGGTTGGCGATGAAGGATGGGCGCCCCCGATATGTCACAGCTGTCAGCCGGTCGGACACGATCGACGGCTGGCGCGACCGGCGCGCGGATGGGGGCATCGTTATTGACGTCGAGACGGGAGACATCGTTTGCGACAACCTGTCGATGCCGCATTCGCCGCGATGGCATGACGGACGGTTATGGCTGCTGAATTCCGGGCGTGGCGAGTTGGGCACAGTGGAGTTCGACCAGAACGGCAAGGGTCGTTTTGAGCCGCATGTTTTTTGTCCCGGTTTTGCCCGTGGTCTGGCCGTGCATGGCCGTTACGCCTTCGTCGGCCTGTCCAGGCCCCGTTACAAGCGGTTCGAGGGGCTGGAGCTTGATGCCCGTCTGACCGAGGCCGACAGCGCGCCATGGTGCGGACTCCAGGTAATAGATCTTGAGACCAGGGCTTGTGTGGACTGGCTACGGATAGATGGCGATGTGGCCGAGCTCTACGACCTTGAGCTTCTGCCGGGTCATCTCTGCCCGATGGCAGTTGCGCCCGGCACCTCTGAGGCCGCAACGCTGATCACCCTGCCGAAGCAAACATAGAAAACCCAACAAGAAAATCAAAATTGGTACGGACATAATGAGTAAAACAGATCAGAGCACGAACGTGCCGCTCTATCGAGCAATCCGTCTGCGTGGCGGCCGGATGACAAAGTATAAGGGTCAAGTGGCAAGTTACGCCCCGGCTTTGGGACGCATACTTTCGGGCGTTTCTGTGGCGGCACTTGGCGCGACCACATTACTGACTGCAGGCTCTGCGTATGCGGGTAGCTGTAGCCTAGAGGTCCCCGGCATTTACTTGTGTTCCGGGCCTGCTGATCCGATCAACGACACCAGTGTGACAATCATCAACGGCGCGCCCATATCTGTAGAAACGCTTCCTGGATTTGGCATTGAGCCGGTCGATTCCGCAAACGCCATTTTTCTGTTCAGCAATTTGGGCGTGACCTTCACCGACAATAATGAGTCAACAATCATTTCGAATTCCAATGACGCACTTCGAGCTGCTGTTTATGGCGGCGGTGATGTGACGGTGACTACGACCGGCACGCTCAGCGGAGCGCGTAACGGGATATACGCCCGAAAATACAGTGAGCTGTCGGAGGGGAGCATCTCGATTACTGCGGCGAATGTCAGCGGTGCAGCGGATGATGGGATTTATGCCAGGAACGACCGTGGCACGGACCTTTCAATCACAACCTCCGGGATCGTTTCAGGGGGCCGGTCTGGCATATTTGCGCTAAACACCGGTAGCGGTGCGACGACAATCTCGGCCGCAGGTGTCTCCGGTGCAACAGGTGACGGCATTTCGGCGGCTAATTCCGGTACCGATCTTTCCATCACTGCAACTGACCGGGTCATCGGTGGAGATCGGGGAATTGCAGCCACAAACAACGGCAGCGGCGCATTGACGATCACTGCTGAAGAGGTGGTTGGCCAGGGCGCGGAAGGAATTTCCGCGCAAAACAGAGGTACCGATCTGACCATTGCTGCGACCGGACCGGTTCAGGGCGACTCCATTGGTATTAACGCCAACGACGGCGGCACGGGGGCCCTGACGATCACAGTTGCGGACGTCACGGGTGCCAACAGCTTTGGGATTGCCGCGTCAAACCAGGGTTCCGGCACCAGCTTGTCAATCACGGCATCGGGTACCGTGACGGGTGCAACTAATGCGATATTCGCAACCAGTCGCGGAACTGAAGGTATGACTATCGACGTCGAAGACGCGATCAGTACAACTGATGGGAGCGGCATTATTGCCCGCAATGACGGCGGAGGAGCGTTGGTGATCTCTGCGGCCAACGTCACCGGAACAACCAACAATTCGGGTATCCTCGCCGGCAACAGGGGCACCGATCTTTCGATCACGACAAGCGGGCGGGTGACAAGTAGCGGGCGAGGGATTTCCGCATTAAACACCGGCACCGGTGCTATGACCGTTTCTGTCGCGGATGTGATATCAAGCGGCCAAAACGGGCTGAATCTGGCGAACTATGGCACGAACCTTTCGGTCACCTCCACCGGCACGATTTACGCGGGCGCAAAAGGGATATACGCACTAAACGAGGGCACTGGCGCACTGACGGTTTCCGTCAACAACGTCACAGGAGTGACCCAGGAGGGAATGCTCCTTTATAATGGCTCCTCAGGAACAGACCTGTCGATCACCGCTTCGGGGACAGTCACCGGCACGGCCGGACTTGTAGCCGTTAACCGAGGCAGCGGTGCTCTGACGATTTCGACGTCTGATGTCACTGGCTCCAATGGCAATGGTGTGACCGCACTGAACGAAAATGGTACCGATCTTTCCGTCACCTCCACCGGTACGATTATAGCGGGCGTAAAAGGGATATACGCGCGCAACCAAGGCAGTGGCGCATTGACGATTGAGGCCGCAAATGTCGGCGGTACCCGCTATGGCATCCACGCCCGAAACTCTGGTTCGGGCCTGACGTCGATTACTGTGTCCGGCGCTGTTACGGCGGGCACCAATGCCGGGATTCTGACCCAGACGCCCAGCGGGTCGAGCGTGATCACTCTTGAAAGCGGTGCGTCGGTCTTCTCCTTGTCTGGCGAGGCGATTGTCGACGGCGATGGCGGCAGTAGCCATGTCATTCTGCGGTCGGGATCAGCGATTGCCGGTGAGGTGCTGCTGAGTGACGGTACCGACGCGCTGACGATTGAAGGGGGTGCAGATATCAGCGCGGCAACCCTGTTCGACGGCGGTGATGGCACACAAGATGCCCTGACCTTTTCGGCCTTCAATGGCAATTTCGATGGCGCTCTGTTCACCAATTGGGAAAACCTGACGGCAGATAATGGCAGTGTCCTGACTTTGGACAGTTCAGGATCAAGTATTATTTCTCTCGCGGCAAACAACGGATCGACCATCGCAGCAGGGGAGGCAAACCTGTCTCTGAACAGCAACCTGCGGATCGACGCGACCAGCCGTTTCCGGGCCGGGTTTGGCGGATCGGGTGCGGTCAGTGTTGGTGGTGACGTCATCAACGATGGCCTTATCAGCCTGGCGGATGGGCGCAGTGGTGATCGCCTGACCATTGGTGGCAATCTATCGGGGTCCGGTTCTGCGGAACTCGACGTCGATTTCACCGCCGGAACCAACGACCAGTTGATTGTGACAGGCAACAGCGCGGGGGCGCAGCAGGGGCTGCAGGTCGCGAAATCTGGTAACGGAGGAGGCAAGCTTCAGAACTTTACCCTCGCAACCGTCAACGGCAACAGCACTGCCAACGACTTCCGTCTGGTGAACGCTGATTTCGTGACCAAAAGTGGTCAGGACGCAATCAACGACGGATCTGTTGCCTATGTTTTGAATTACGACGCTGCTACGGGACAATTCATTCTTTCCCCCTTTAACGCGGATGGTGGGGTGGACCAGAACCCGAACCGTGCGTTCCTTGCGGCAGGAGTTCAACAGTTCAGTGACCAGATTGCCTTGGGTGGGGCGTTGCGCCGCCTGACCGGCAGAACAGGCGCAGAAGACGCCAATACCGTCAGCCGATCCCTGAGCGAACTCAGCACTACAAATCAACCATTGGTCTGGCTGAACGCTGAGGGCGGGCGCGACCGCTATACTTCTGGTGATCGTACCAATGAAACGACCAGCGGCGGCCTGCGTGTCGGTGCCAGCCTGCCATTTGCCGAGATCGGCAACGGTTCTCTGATCGGTGGGTTCGAGTTCGGGGCAACTACACTATCGACAAACAGCGAAACATCATTGGCGGACGGCACGATCGACACCGACGCCTATGATGTGACGCTGAGTGCGTTGTGGCTGGCTGATAGCCAACTCTATCTGGATGGCCAGGTGCGCTATGCGATCTTCGACAGCACGACCAGAGCCGCTGGTGGCCAGGAGTCCGATACGGATGGGGATGGCTATGCCGCCTCCATCGAAGTTGGCAAGGTTTTCGCCCTTAATAATGGGCTGAACCTTATTCCCCAGGCGCAACTTCTCTACAGCAATGTCGATTCCGACGATCTCAACGATGTTTCAACCGGTACGGCCGGAACGGTGTCTGACGGTGACACGCTGAGTGCGCGCATAGGTCTGCGGGCCGAGCGAGAGTTCGGCACCGGTGTCTTCTTTGGTCAGTTCGACTACTACCATGCGTTTGACGATGAAACCTCGGTGTCATTTGGCAACGACACAGTTCTGACCGAGCGCGGCAGGAACAACCTTGAGCTGACACTTGGCGGTCACATGGGCATCTCGGCAAACACTACATTGTTTGGGGAATTGTCCGCCCAGAGCGGATTTGGCAGCAGCTCTGACGATTATGGTGTTGCTGGCCAACTGGGTTTCGAATTCCGGTTCTGAACCATCTTCCACGAGATAAAGACGGCGCACGCCCCCTCGCACCGTCTCATTGTGGGCCACCATGCCGCCACTCGCGAACAAACTCTTGGTGGCCCACACCCAAAGCGCCTCTCGACTGAGTGGCGACTGGAGGTAGCGAAATGTGTTGCCGGGAATAGTGAGATTGCTGGACTGGAACAATGTGTCGTCCAGGCCGCCCGTCCACCGGCTGTTGCTTCTGTTGCAGGAGGCCAATGATGTTGGCGGCAAATCAAAACCATTGTGCAGTTGAAGGCACTGCACAGATTGCGCCGATGATTGCGCCAACAATCACCAGGGTCGGAAACGCCCAAAGTTGACAAATGGGCATTACGCAAGCTGAAGAAAGGCCATTCCATTGAAAAAACCATCTAACTCCAGCGCCCCTAACGGACGCGCTGTTACCACTGGAGGCAAGACTCACTGCGGACCACTGGGCGCAAACAAGCGAATTTCTGCATCCGTCTCGATGCTAGCACTGATTGCCGCCGGAGCCCTCACTCTATCTGCAGGGCAGTCAGCGGCATGTAGCCCTGGACCTGTTGGTACTTCGGGTAATGATACCATCATCTGCGATGTTTCTTCGCCTCCGCCCGACGGGAATATCATTCGCGGTCTTGAGGGCGACGACTCCATCACTGTCGATGCGACTTTAGCGGATACTCCCGATCTCACCGTAACCGGCATATTGGGCGATCAAGGATCGGACATAATTACGGTCTTGGGTGACCTGATTGTAGATGGCTACGTAAGAGGTCAGGGTATTGGCAACACGGATGGCGATGATGTCATCGATATCAACATCAATGGATCGATTACGAGCGGGGTCTTAGGCGATCAAGGCTCCGACACAATCACCATCCGGGGCAATGTAGACATTGGGGGAGATGTCAGAGGAGGAGGCACTGGCCCCGTCGACGGTGATGATATCATTGATATTGATATCAGTGGTTCCATTGCAGGTGGGTTTTTCGGGGAGGGCGGCGATGATGTTTTGACCCTTTCGGGTAGCTCGGCGGTTGGTGGTAATTTCGATGGCGGCGAAGGTAGTGACACTATCGTTGTTGAAGGCGAAGCGGTTGTTACAGGCAGAGTAGTGGGCGGCTTAAACTCACTTTCAGATGAGACGGATGCCATCACAATCAGGGATGATGCCAATGTCGGCTCAGTCGCGGGTGGGTTTGGTGACGATCAAATTGTCATTTCCGGAGCAGCTTCGGTTGCCACCAGTATTTTGGGAGAAGATGGTAACGACTTCATTTCAATCGAATCCACCGCGTTTGCGGGCAGCGAAACGGTTGATGGCGGTGCCGGCACCGATACGGTTATTCTAAACAGAGTAAAGGGCGGAGCGACTGGCGGCACACTCAATTCGGAAGTTCTGGTCGTCAGTAACAGTATTCTTTCTGGTGTTTCCATAACCAGTGACGACCTGCAACTGATCGGAAGCAACGTGACCATGACTGGCGGGACGGTGACCGGGTTCAGCGCCAGTTCCAGGTCTGAGATCCTGAATATCACTGGCGGAACCGTCAGCGTATCCGCCTACCTTCAAGCAGGAGATGATGTTGTTACATGGTCCGGAGGTTCACTGACCGCTTTCAATGGCGGGGATGGATCGGACAGCCTGAACATCTCTGCTGAGGGGTACGATGGCAGCCAGGTTTTTGATGGCGGTGATGATGTCTCAGCCGCAGACGGATTTACCGATACGCTGACGCTCTCGGGTCTCAATGTAACGGTTCAGGAAAGCAACCTCCTGAACTGGGAAAACATCGTCATTGACGGAGGCGCGGTCACGGTCGCGGGCGAATCTCTGACAGTTGGTGGAAACGGTGATAACGGATTAACAATCACCAATAATGGCCGCGTCAACGCAGGCTCCAATCTGGCTCTGACCGGCAATCTGAATGTTGACACCAGCGGTGCCTTTCTGGGCACCGGCAATGGGGTTGGGCGCTTTAGCGTGTCCGACTCTCTAAGCAATCAGGGCCGCATCTCTTTGGTCGATGGTTTCGCGGGCGACCGGTTCAGTGTCGCAGGCAACTATACCGGTGGCGGCGCGTTACGATTCGACGTTGATTTTGCCACCAATCAGGCCGACACGCTGGCAATTGCCGGGGATGTCACCGGCCCCAGCACAACCATTTCGGTGAAAGACGTGTCAAGCGGTGCGGCCACAGGCGGCAACGTTACGCTTGTGGAAGTGGACGGCTCTGTCAGCGACGGTGATTTCGTGACGGACAGTACGGTGATGGCAGGGGCATTCGAATATGACCTTGAAGTCATCGGCGGTGATGTAGTCTTGGTTGGAACCACAGACGAAGGTGGCAACCCTGTTCTGAACATCAACGGGGCAGTCTACGAAGGGGCGTCCTTTGCCTTGCTCAGCGGGTTCGGTGACCTTCCGACCCTTCAGGAACGGATCGGCCAGCGTCAGATTGCCGTGGATGCCGATGGCGATGGACCGGCCCGCACTGTCTGGATGCGGATTGACGGCGAGACCTCCGACAATACTCTGGAAAGTGGCACCGGCTTGGACACCAACCGGGCGAGCTTTCAGGTCGGTGCGGATTTCGGCCTTCCGTCGAATGGCGCAGGCCAGTGGGTGTTGGGTCTGACGGCTCAGGCAACACAGGTCAATTCGAACCTCTCGTCACGCTCGGACAGCGGTTCTGTCTCAGCCGATGGTTACGGCGTGGGTGCCACGGCCACATGGTACGGCCAGCGCGGAACCTATGTAGACCTGCAATCGCAACTCAATTGGGTCAGCGCAGACTATTCGTCCTCTGTCTCCGGAGAACTGGCGAACAGTGAAAGCACCCGTGTCTTTTCGATGAGCGTGGAAGCTGGTCACGAAATCGAGCTTGCAAACGGACACTCAATCGTTCCGCAGGCACAGCTTGTCTATGCCCGCATGAGTGGTGGCAGCTTCATCGACAGCCAGGATCTGAGCGTTGACCTTGGATCGAATGATCGCCAGATCGGCAGGCTGGGCGTGGAGTACCGCATTGGGAAATCCGTAACGGACAACAGAACTGGCAGCTTCTACGCCATTGGCAACGTGCTGCATGACTTTTCCAGCGCATCCAACGTCACCGTTTCCGGTGCGGAGCTGTCTTCTCGCGGTGACAGGAATTGGGCTGAAATCGGCTTGGGCGGCACTCTGGATTGGCTCAACGGAAGCGCGTTGTACGGCGAAGTCTCTTACCGCCAGTCCATCGAGACGAGCGACAACTACGGCGTCGGTGCAACCGCTGGTTTGCGCATTCTGTGGTGAGGTGAGAGATGAAGTATTTAATTGGCTGTCCCACTCGGCGCGGTCTCGTTCATTTCAAAACCGCCCTGACGATGCAAACCATCGTTGGCGCGCTCGCAACCCAGGGTCATAGCTGTAGCACAACGATGGTGGCCGGGGCCGATGTTGTTGAAGCCAGGAACCGTTTGGCGACTCAGTTTGTGGCGTCGGACTGTGACTGGATGATCGGTATTGATGACGATATCGGTGTCTCGCCCGATGTGGCTCTTGGAATGATCAAAGCAAACCTCGACTATGTCGGGGTTTGCATTCCGCCCCGGCAACTTGACCTTGAAATGTTTGCGCAGAACATTCGCAACGGCATGTCGGACCGGGACGCACAGCTTCATGCGGCACCACTGATTGACGGTGCTGGCTTGCCCGACGGAATCTCTCCGGTGGAGCGCGTTGGCACTGGTTTCTTTGTGCTGAGAAAGACTGTTTTGGAACGGATTTTGGCTTCAGGCAATGTCACGAAAAAAGTCTCCAACCTGCCGGGGCAGGATTATGCGTCACATGGCTTCTACGACTGTCTGATTGACGACAACGGAGGCCGCCTGTCCGAAGATTACAGCTTCTGCAAGCGGGCCCGGGCCTCGGGCATTCCCATTCACGCTTACAAGGGCCAGGGCATTACCCATTCCGGCGAGATGACTTTCTCAAGCTGAGTACTGATCGCTCACGCCAATTTTTAGCGGTGTGGGCGATCACCTCATAATCGGCGTTATTTTAATTAAGTAAGCATAACTGACCCAAATTTAGGAGGCATTCAATGACTGCGGCAATCGAAATCTCTTCACTGGAACGCGACTACAATTTCAACTGCCCGTCCTGCGCCGTCAGGCTCGGTTGGGTGACACCTGAAGGTGAATTGCGCTTTGAAACCGGCGCAAAGCCCTGGATTACCTGCGAGAAGCATCGCATTGAACAGAGCAAGATCTATGATCGCGGGTTGTTTCCGGCATACAACCGGCAACGGCACGGCGAAAAGCTCATGTTCGAAATCCTGAGTGGCAAATGCCACCAGTGCGAGACTCTGCTTCACAGCGCCATTGTACCGATGCGGGAACGCGGGCCCCATGGGCTGTGTTCTCCAAGAAAGCCGAAATTCGCACGCGCTCTCAGACTTAATACCGGAGAAACATGGCTCGTTATTACGCGCATGTCGGCGTTTGGCCCACGTCGAGAACATATGTTTGGCCCCTACACGCTCGACGGACGGTGCGACGATCCGAATGCTGTCAGTGAACTCCGATTGCTGAGTATTGCTGCCAGCAAAGACCCGTCAATCTGGTGGAGCCAGTTTATCTCTCATCGTTGGGCTGAGCTTTGGACAATTGCGCCCAAACGGCAACCTGCGCGCTCTGGTGGGAGGGTTTGACATGGCTCTTGGCGTTCCTGCACATCTCATTCCCCCAAAAAGCGGGGCCAACACTGCTGGGATCAGAGCTATAAACGAGATGCTGAAATGCTCTGGCTGCCCAGTACCAATCAAGATGGTGAGGCGGAAGTATCTCAACAATATCATTGAACAAGACCATCGTTTCATCAAACGTCGGATCAGGCCCATGTTGGGTTTGAAGTCTTTCGCTTCAGCTGCATCAGCCCAGGCTGGTATCGAACTGGTCAATATGATCCGCAAAGGGTGTTGTCAGTTTAACTGTCGTTCGGTTGCTCATGCCCGTATTTGGACGTATGACATCGAGGAAGACATCATCTATCAGCTACAAGCGTCATCGGTTTCCTCCTCAGATCATCGCCGATGCGGTTTGGCTTTACGTTCGCTTCAATCTGAGCTTGCGTGGAGTTGAAGAGATGCTTCTTCAACGCGGGATCGACACGTCTTACGAAACTGTCAGACGTTGGGTCACCAAGTTTGGCCCGCTTGTCGCTCGAAACCTGCGACAGAGCCAGAAACGCCCAGGTGATGTATGGCACCTCGATGAAGTTGCTGTCAAAATCGCTGGTCGCAAGTTTTGGCTCTGGTGTGCGGTCGATCAGCATGGCCTCGTGCTGGACGAAATCCTCCAGTCTAAACGGGACAAACGGGCGGCAAAACGGCTGTTGCGCCGCCTGATAGAACGTCTTGGTTTTATTCCTAAGCGGCTCTTCACGGACAAACTGCGCTCGTGTGGTGCCGCCAAGCGTGAGGTCGCACCGGGTTTGGATCATTGGTCGCACAAGGGCCTCAATAATCGAGCTGAAAACAGTCATCTCCCCTTCCGAAAGCGGGAAAGGACGATGCAAGGCTACCGCTCTCCATGAGGGTCGCAGAGGTTCGTGGCGACCCACTCGGCCATCCGCAATTGCTTCAGCGTCCCCGCTCGTCGCTGCTCTGCCTTAACAATCAAATATCACCGGCTTGAGGCCATTGACGCCTGGAATGTCGCCACCCAATCAGCTTGAAATCTGAGCATCAGCACTTCCTTGTGGACGGGGTGTTAACGTGACAACACGTCACCAAGCAATCGGTTCCACAACCGCGGCGCAATTTTCAAGGCCACACGGCTGCCACGATTCCTTTTGCGCACATATTCAGCTGCCTCTTCGAGAGGCAGTCTATGAATTCTTCTGTTCACGCCGTGTAAAGAACAGTTAACGCAAATCCGGTACCGTTTGGCTGAACCACTCTCATAGATCTTTTCTCGTTCCGGGCCCCAATCATATTCACCAGGTAAATACTCTTTCTGAAGCTCTTGGTATTGCCGCTTCGCAATCTCGGAGACTATCACTCGATCGACCGACCAAACACGTTGTTGGGTACAGCCTTCTTCATGTGCTCGAAACTTTGCGACAACGCTCTGGTGGTTGCCTGTATCCGTATAAAACTCACCGTTAATTTCCACCAACTTCCATGGCTTAGCATCTGTCGCATGAGTTTCTGGATCATCACAGGATTCCGGCTTGGTTTCCGGAACTTCAAGCTTCGTTTTCATCTGCTTTCCGTAGACCAGAAGTTCGCGCCAAGTCATTCCCTGATTGTAACCGGCGTGTGATGTCCCAACGATCTTTCGCGGATCAATCACACAATCCTTGAACTTTATTTCCCAAACAGTGAAATCTCTTTCATCGTGGCGCGGACATGCCCGGATTTCTTCGTCTGCCCAAGGTCCGGCTTCCTCCAACCATCTTTGGCCTATGGTGACCGAGACAGATTGTTTTAGATCATTCATCCGAATGTCGCCTATGCCCGGTGCATTTGTGTTAACCCCCCGGCCATGTTCGCTTCCTTCAGCGGCGTCTCTAATCATTTTTTGCAATCTCTGCATTGTTGCGCTGCAGCACCTGTCTGAAAAGCGTTCCGATATTACAGCTTTTGTGGAACGCAGACGGCCCACTGGGGACCGCGCAATTGGTTGGTGAGTATCGTTAAATTGCTATGTCAGACTGGCAACCGCGCCGACAAATTCGATCCACCATTCGCGATCCACAAACCCATAATGTCCTGCGCCCGCCCACTCGTGCGCTGCACAGTTGGGAAGCTCAGAGCAAAG
>NZ_JBDZYG010000031.1:0-11595 GCF_040329455.1 Ruegeria sp. SCP11
TTCCATGACTGATCCTCCGATCCGCCATGCCCTCCCAAAGCGACAACCCGACGTTGACGAGGCACCATATCAGAGGATTGCCGCGCTGCCTCCGAGGTCCGCAGAGAGCCCAATACAGACATCTTCGAGAACGGCCGTATGATATTGGTGCACCAGTTGTGACAGTACTGCGTAACGGAAACTGATATGCAGACAGATGTCGACCTGCTACTTTTCCATGTACCGGAGGACTAAATGGAGCGACGTTTGTCGGCGATATTTGCCGCTGACATGGTGGGCTATAGTCGGCTCATGGAAGCCGACGAAGAAGGCACGCTCAGTCGTCAAAAATGCCATCGCGTTGAGTTGATCGACGTAAAGATTGACGCGCATCACGGCCGCATCGTCAAGCTAACAGGCGACGGCATGATTGCAGAGTTTCCGAGCGTCGTCGAGGCCGTGCAATGCGCGGTTTCGATTCAGCAGGAAATGGAAGCCCGAGAGGCCGACGTCCCCGAAGACCACAAGATACGCTACCGTGTTGCGGTCAATCTTGGCGATGTGATTTTGGAAGATGGCGATGTCTACGGTGACGGTGTGAACATTGCCGCCCGCCTTGAGGCCTTGGCTCCGCCCGGTGGAGTGATAGTCTCCGGGACAGCATACGACCATCTGAAGTCCAACATCGAAGTCGGGTACGAGGACATCGGCGAACAGCAGCTCAAAAACATCTCGCGCCCCGTGCGGGCCTATCGTGTGGAGCTTTCCAGTGCCGCCGACCTTGCTAAATCCGAACTGGCCACTCAGTCCGGCCGGAAACCATCGATCGCCGTTCTTCCTTTTGCCAATCTATCCACAGATCCAGAGCAGGAGTTTTTCGCCGATGGTCTGACTGAGGATATTCTGACGGCGCTAAGTCGATACCATGAGCTTTTCATAATTTCGCGAAACTCGACTTTCGTCTACAAAGGCCAAGCCGTGAATGTACCCGAGGTGGCGACAAAGCTTGGTGCCCGCTATGTAGTCGAAGGTAGCGTCCGTAAAGCCGGCAACCGTGTTCGTGTGTCAGTCCAGTTGATCGACACGGTGAGAGATGCGCATATCTGGGCAGACCGCTACGATCGGATATTGGACGACATTTTCGAGATTCAAGACGAGATCACAGCTTCGATCGTGTCGACGCTGCCCGGCCGAATTGAACAAGCAGAGCACGAGCAACTCAGGCAAAAAAAACCATCCAGTCTGGCCGCCTACGAATGCGTTCTAGCAGCCAAAGTCCTGCATCATAGAAGCGAGAGCGCGGCCAACGCCAAGGCACAAGATCTCATTTCCCGCGCTGTTGAGCTTGAGCCGACCTATGCCCATGCGCATGCTTGGAAGGGCTGCATTCTTGGTCAGGCCTGGGGTTACGGATGGTGCGAGGACAAAGACGAAACGATTTCTATCGCTGCCCAATCCGTGAAACGCGCCGCCGGCCTTGACGACAATGATGCTGACGTTCATCGGTTACTGGCCGGTTTGAACATTCTCACAGGAGACATGGCAAAGGCGCTGCGCCACCAGGAACGCGCAGTTGCTCTCAATCCGAACTATGATCTTGTGGTCGTGCAAATGGGTGAAGTCCTGACTTGGCTCGGACGCGCGGAGGAAGGCATTGACTGGATCAAGCGCGCCATGCGGTTGAACCCACACCATCCCCCGAGGTTCTGGAGCCATCTCGGACGCGCCTATTTCACCGCTCGGCGGTACGGCGAGGCAATAGATGCCTTCAAGCAGATGTCATCACCCGACATCGTCCTACATGGGTTCCTTGCGGCGGCTCACGCCCACCTGGGGGAGGCTGAAACAGCAAAGGAGCATGTCGCGAAGATTCGAGAATTGGATCCTGCCTTCGACTTGCAGGCATTCCTTGAGACGATGCATTACGACGATCCGGATGATCTTGAGCACCTCCACGACGGGCTTGCTAAAGCCGGATTGGGCGTCTGCTAAATCCCTCCAATGCGCGGCCACGCCCTGACATGCAAGAGACCCAAGTTCATCCCGATCTCGCGCCGCGAGGATGACCCGCAGACCGACTGGGCATTCGCCGAACCGCCAATGATGCAGCCTGAGCTAAACAATACGCTCAAGTGTTTTTTGTGCTCAACTGTCAACACCACCGAAGTTTCTTCTACGCCTGCCGTCAGCTATGCTTCATTCATGTCAAACGTCTCTGAGCGAAGGCTGGCCGCTATTCTTGCTGCGGATGTGGCAAACTATTCCAAACTCATGGGGGAGGATGAAGTTGCTACATTGACTGCGCTGCGCCGTTTTCGCAGCGATGTTCTTATTCCAACAGTTGGTGAGCATGATGGCAGGGTGATTAAAAGCATGGGAGACGGCTGGTTGGTTGAATTTCCCAGCGTGGTCAGTGGTATCGAGTGCGCGATGGCCATCCAAAATGAACTGACCAAAAATCCTCAGTTCAGGTTGAGGATAGGATTGCACAGCGGCGATGTATGCTTTGCCGACGAAGATGTTTATGGCGGCGGCATCAACGTGGCCGCACGTCTTCAGAATCTTGCTGAGCCTGGATCGCTCGTGATTTCCGAAACAGCGCGGCGCAGCCTTGATGCCAAGCTTTCAGATCACTTTATCTGCCTTGGTTCTCAGAGGCTCAAAAACATCGCAGAGCCTTTGGTCGCTTATGGTTGGGGATTGTCAGCTTCGGCCATGCAGAAGTTCCTTTTTGAGATGTCGGAACGACCTTCGATTGCGGTTTTGGCCTTCGACAATTTGTCCGATGATGAGGATCAGACCTTTTTTGCCGAAGGTATGGCCGAAGATGTCATTTCAGCGCTGTCCAAGTTTCACTGGTTTTTCGTAATTTCTCGAAACACAAGTTTTCTCTACAAAGGCCGCGCGGTCGGGACGGAGCAAATCGCCCGGGATCTGGGAGTGCAATACGTTCTGGACGGCAGCGTTCGAAGGGTCGGCAACAGGGTTCGTGTCTCGGCGCAACTGATTGACGCCCTTGCAAACCACTACGTCTGGACCGAGCGATTTGACGGCGTGATTGAAGACATCTTCGATCTGCAGGACGAGATCACGCAAAAAATTGTGGGCGCTGTCGCACCTGAATACCTGTCTGCAGAGATGCAACGCGCACGGCGCAAGGTGGTGCCGCGGATGGACGCCTGGGAACTGACCGCGCGCGCCCATTGGCATATCTCACAATTCACAAAAGCCGACGCGGCCGAAGCCCAGAATCTATTGCTGAAAGCTGTCGAACTGGATCCGCAAAGCTCATTCGGGCAGGCGGACTTGTCATTCACTCATCTGATGCAGTGCGTGAACGGCTGGAGTGATGATCCTGACGCTTCGAAGATCGAGGCAGTTAGCCTGGCGCAACGTGCTGTTTCGATGAACAGCCGCGACGCGTATGCCATGGCTCTACTTGGTGCGGCGGATCTGTTTTCTGGTCATCATCAGGACGCTGTGAGGAAGTTGCAGGATGCCATTGCCCTCAACCCCAACGATCCCCATGCCTACGCTTTGCTTGCCAGATCTCAGGTTTATATGGGCGACGGTAAAGAAGCCCTCACCAACATCAAGGCCGCGATCCGGCTCAGCCCGCGCGATCCTTTAATAGCTTTGTGGTACTCCATTCGCTCACTATGTTGTTTCATAGCAGGCCGGCACGAAGAAGCTATCGAGTGGGCCGAAGCATCAATCCGCATCCAGCCAAACCGTAGTAGCTCTTATCTTGATCTTGCTGTCAACAATGCCATTTGCGGCAAGTTAGATGAGGCCAGGCGAGCCGTTTTTGAGCTAATGCGTCTTGACCCAGGCGCATCGCTAATATTGGCAGAACACACGCATCCCTTTGCGCGATCGGAAGACCACGAACGATATCAACAGGGTTTGCGAGCAGCAGGTTTGAATGTGTGAATCAGGCCCTTTCCGGACATTCACCCCATAGTCTCCATGCTGCGGCGCAGCCCGTCGAACCTGCCGTTCGCTGCGAGCGCAAAATCAAAGGCTTCCTGAACTCGCGAAATGCGGACAAAGCTGCCGATAAGTCAGTTTGTCGGGATGTGTGACAACGGCCAACACCGGACGCTCGACGTGGAACCTTAACGCCGCGGTGCAGCCCTTCAAAGCTGCCTTTCACTGCGGTTGCACATACACGGTGTCTGGGAAGGCCGTCAGCGCGGCCCAAAAAGGATCGTGATCACGAAAGCGATTTCATCAGAAGCACCCAGCGCTCGGTATCTGTTTCCCAATCTTCTTTCAGACACGGGGCTTGAGCGACCTCTTTGTATCCCTTTCGTTCATACAGACGCCGCGCCCCGCTGTTATCTTCGGCCACGATGACGCTCATCCTGGTTAAGCCCTCGGCCCGAGCGATTTCGTCCGCCAGATCCAGCAAGCGTGATCCATAGCCCTGACCGCGGTGTTCGGGATAGCAAGCCAGAACATTCACATACCAGCTTTCGAGCGCTTGGTTCTCCAATTCCTGCAATGGCCGAAACAGAGCTGGGAAATCCTCGCCAATCTCTATCGGTACCGCACCGATCTTGTAGCCGGTCAAGCTCGCAACCGCTCCACTTCCGAGATCCACCACGACAATCTGACCGTCACACGCCTTTTCGGCCTGTCGTGCGCGGCCGATCTTCCAAGGGTCTTGACCGTCTTCCGCAAGACCCGTCCAGATGTAATAAGGCAGGCCCTCTCCCGCATAATTCACGAGATCAGCGAGCTGAGATGCATCCGACTCCGTGGCCAGTCGCAGCGGTGGTTTCAGCTCAATCATTCATTCCTCCAGGGGTCGGGACATGGCGCTAGCCAGTGTACCCGAACCAGTATAATGGATCTAACGCGTTCGAAATAGGCGCCTCGGCACCAAGCTGCCTCTGACCTTTTGCGGATCTTGCTCTTATGCAGAACGAGGCGCGACACGCATAGAAAGCCCATTCCTTCAAAGAGAATTTCACATATACTTCGATCATGGTCGATCGGATGCATCTGAAAGTTCTGGGTAATTTTGAGGTATCTTCCCAAAATCGTATCCTGACGCCGACCTCCAAAAAGGCCCAGGCGCTACTGGCCTATCTTGCAATAGAGCGGAACACTCCTCAGAACCGTGACCACTTGGCGGATCTCCTTTGGGGCAATCTGGGCGATGAGCGCGCGCGCCACAATTTGCGACAAGCTCTGTCAAGTATTCGGCAGTCTTGCGGGCCTGTAATAGTTACTGACGGGGATCTGGTTGCGCTCGACTGGCAAGACTGCGCTTCTGACATCGCGGAATTTCTATCGGGGGCGAACAGCAATGATCAATTTAAGCTGGCAGCCTGCTTGAAGCTCTACGAGGGAGACCTTCTGGAAAATATCCAGGTGCGGTCACCTGCGTTTGAAGACTGGCTGCGCGATACACGTATGCAAATCCGTACCTACGCCTGCTCTGCCATTGGTCAATTGGCTGATCTTCTTGTGCGGCAAGGGAGTTTGGAAGCAGCTGAAGATGCCTATCGGAAGCGGCTCCAGATGGATGCTCTGTGTGAGTCCGCTCACCGAGGACTCATGTCGCTGTTGGCACGGACCAATCGCCGAACGGACGCTTTGAGACAATACCAGTTGTGCGAAGATGCCTTCCACCGGGAACTCGGCGTCGAGCCCGAAGCGGAAACAAAAGCACTGCTTCAGCAAATCAGGGATGGGCTGTTGAATGCAGGGCAAGACCAGGTCGTTGAATTGCACCTTGGCCTGGACAAATCGTCGGCCCCTGTAGTTGCAGTACTGCCTTTCGATAACCTGTCTGGGGAAGAAGACCTGTATTTTGCTGACGGCATCACCGAGGACCTGACAACCGCACTTTCCCGGTTCCACGATCTACAGGTAATTTCGCGCGGCTCGTCCTTTGCCTATCGTGGCAAGGATGTCCCCGAAGCCGAGATGGCTGCCGCGTTGGGCGCGCATTATCTTGTGCGCGGCAGCGTTCGCCGATCCGATACGATCGCGCGGATTACTGTCCAGCTTTTGGATTGCGAGCGGGGTCTTACCGTTTGGGCCGAAACATATGATAGACAGCTGAAAGATGTGTTCGACCTGCAGAATGAAATTGTTTCAACTTTGGTGGTCACGCTGGTTGGCCGCGTTGAAACTGCGCGCCTGAAACAGGTGCGATCGGTGCCTGTCGAAAGACTGGATGCTTATGACATCCTTTTGCGCGGAAAATATCACCACCATTTGTTCACCGCCAAAGATTGTCAGGCCTGCATTGAATGTTTTGATCTGGCAATAAAGCGTGATCCGAATTACGCGATTGCCCATGCCTGGCTGGCCTGCGGATACGGTCAGGCCATGGTTCACAACTTGGGTGATGTGCCCGAACTCGTTGATCTTGCAGAAGCTGCTGCTGAACGGGGGCTTGAGCTCGACGAGGATGAAAGCGAATGCCACCGGGTTCTGGCTCAAGTGAGCCTGTCCCGTGGCAATTTACAACGCGCGCTCTGGCATCAGCGACGGGCACTGTTTCTGAACCCTAATGACGACCGGTCAATCTGTGCGATGGGTGAATTGCTAACCTTTGCCGGTGAGGCTGAAGAAGGTGAGAAATGGGTCCGGCAGTCCTTGAAACTGAACCCTTACCATCCCCAGCGGTATTGGAGCCATCTTGCCCGCGCACTGATTCACCAGGGTCTCTATGCCGACGCTCTCGACGTTCTTCAACAGATCGCTCGTCCGCGTATCGACGATCTGGTTTACACCATTGTCGCCAGCACGAATGTTGCGGATCAAGATACTCGACAAAGAGCTTTGGATGCCCTTCACCGAACTTCACCTGATTTCGATGTCCTGACCTTTACGGACACCCTTCCCTACGAACGTGTCGAGGATCGGTCCTTGATCCTCGACACGCTTCGGGTTGCTTTGCCTTAGTTGTCTCGACCTACGCCGCCTGAACGGTTTCGCGCCGCAGCAGATGCTCACTCAGGTATTCAGCGTCCCGACCGACACCATCCACGATGTTCGACCCTTTGGTCCTTTGGAACCGCATCCCCAGAACATAAAGCCCGTCTATCGGAGTGATACCGTTCTTGTGCAAGATCTCGCCATGCGAATCCAGCACAGGCATTCGAAGCCACGGATATCGGCGCACATAACCTGTCGCCCATACGATGGTGCGGATATTCTCGGCATCGAGATTTAAGGATTGTGGCGCTGCAGGGATGTCGATTGGACGAACAGCACCTGGTTTCTCCATAGGTGCCTGGATTTCATTGGCGGCAATGAAGCCGTCAATTTTTTCAAGTAACTGGAACATCTGATTATCTGCTTTTCCAATTGTTTCGCCAAGGTCCGGTGCAAATTGCATAGCCCGGCCGCTGATACCTGTCGCGTGACCAACCAGACGGCCCCCAGCGCCTTGCAGAACACCAATATCCAGATCGTGATTGTCCAACGAACCTACCAACTGAGGTGGGGGCGTGCCACGCTCGTCAGCCGGGCTGGCCTCGGCGGCAAAGGCACCGATTGTGTCCATCCAGTAAAGGATGTCCCGGCCGCGGTAACGACGGGGCACGCGGATATGTGTGCCAACGGCCAGAGTGACTTCATGCCCTGCATTCAAAAGCTCTTCGCCAATTTGCAGGCCGGTCGCAGACGCCCCAACGATCAGGACGCCTCCTTCGGAGATTTGCGCTGGATTGCGATATTCGGTGGGGACAATTTGAGTGATATCCTGCGGCACGCCCGAAGCAAATTCCGGAACACGTGGCAAATCGCAGAATCCAGTGGCTACCACGAGGTTAGACGCCACCCAGATACCTCTGTTCGTGGTCACTACAAACCGACCATCCGATCGATTTTGGACGTCTGTCACCGTGGTGCCGGTTTCGACCGGTGCATCATAGGACTCAGCATATGCTTCAAGGTGGTCAATGAACTCGGACATTGTCATGAATCCATCCGGGTCAGTCCCAGTGTATTGCCAATGCGGCAGGCGGCTTTGCCAGTTCGGCGTCAACATACGCAAGGAGTCCCAACGTTCACTCCTCCATCGTTCAGCAATCTGTCCCCGCTCTAGAATGACATGATCGACGCTGTGTTCGGCCAGGCATCGTCCCATGGACAGGCCCGCTGTCCCACCACCGATAATTACTGTGTTTACGTGTTTCATTGCTCCAATCTCCTGCAAATTTTTTCAGTTGATGGGAGACAGCATCGACGCCTGCTGTCAGCGGATCGTCCACCCGCCAGCAAATCAGCGTCTATTCTGCGTCAAAAATCCGATTTCTGAACCAAAGCCCCAGGGATTCAGATGGGAAGGTTCAAGAAACCGGTTCCCTCGAATGGTTCTGATGGAATGGACATTCAAGGACGGCCCAATCCTGCCGTTGGACAACAGGCCAAGATTCTGCGGTCGCAGCCCATATTCCGGGCATTCGCCGCGAGTGCATGTTAAGGAAGTTGTCGGGGGTCACGATGCGGACGAAGTGAACTTCCGCTGCGTTCACATCAATATCCGGTTTTTCATTCAGACTGCTGTCGACAATCCTCTAACGCTGGTCACTGCTCTTCAATGTAGAAGGAAAAGCCATCTGAAAACAGATACACTTCTGCAAAGAAATCCTCGGCCAGTTTTGCCGCCGCACCGCCATCTTCATCCAGAATTACTTCGTATGATCTTTGAACTCCGACTTGCTTGCTGGTGGCCGGACCATACACCAGTGCCTCATACGAAGCATCGAAATCTCGATCTGCGAAGAACTTGGCAGCCCTTTCGTTTTCTGCATCGCTGAGCGCCTGATACGGAACATTCATGAGAATATTCCGGTTGGCGGACGTCGCAAACTGTACAAATTTACCAGCTGGCCTTTGTTCGATGATCACAAACCCTTCGGGCCTTTCGCGCATTCGGTTCAGGGCGTTTGTTGCCTGCTCCGAAAAGGTTTCGGGGTGTGGTTGCAGAAGCGCAATCGCGTCCGGTTGGCCCAGTTGGGCCGCCTTCTCAATCCAAAACTGAGCGCTTTCAACGTTCTTTTCTAAGGTTATTCCCCTCAAGTACATCAGCCCTAATAGATAGCTTGCGTAAGGGTGGTTCTGCTCGCCAGCCCTTCGCAACCATATGGCGGCTTCAGCGTAGTTCTCTTGAGACAAGTAATAGTCGGCCAAATTGCTTTGACCGTGAAGATTCCCTTGTTCAGCGGAGAGCCGATACCATTTCGCAGCCTCTACCATGTCTGCTTCAGTACCCAATCCGTTTTCGAACAACAGGCCGAGACGAACCTGTGCATCAGGATCACCCTGTGTCGCGGCCAAGTTCATCCACCGGAACGCTTCCGAGAAATCTTGTTCAACACCCAAGCCTTCTTCATACATGACGCCGAGGTTGTATTGAGCGTCCACGTTACCGGCTTGCCCAAAAGGCAATAGCATCTCATGGGCTTCAGAATAGTTGCCTGCCTCGAGTGCCAAAATACCATCCTGCAAGGATGTATCCCCCAGAGATGGCAAGGCGACAGAGCCAGCCAATATCGATCCCAGAACAACGGCAGTCAGTCGGTTGCGATGCATGCCCATATTGGTTCTCCGCTGTTAGTATGATTTCAAGGGATCATTGCCGTAGCGGTTCGGACCCTTCGTACCGCGCAAGCATCCACCATCCACGAACCACCAAATGGACCCAATGACCGGGATCATTAGCAACAAAAGCCACCACGCCGACTTGTCCCGATCATGCAAACGCTTCACGGCGACGGCGAGCGATGGCCAGACCATAGCTACCAAAACCACGGCGAATATGGTTTTCAAGATCGGTTCGGCATCGGGCATGGCGTTCGCCAGAACTCCTATCAACAGGATGAAACCAAAGAATGGCAAAACCAATCGCAGCCAGTAATCCGACCGTGGCGCGCGCCCTCTAAATGACAGCAGGAATGTTCTCCAACTGAAGGAATTCACGATATTTCTCCTTGATGAAATTTTACTGAGTTGGGTCGGCAGCCTTGTGGCAAACCCTCAATTTTCGACCTTTCGGTTAAACAATGACACGCGTTGCGGAACCAAGAGACCATGCTGACTGCGCGTGTAGCTTGTTGTCACGGTCCATAATCCTTGGGTCAAACCAACGGCAGGTTGACCGTTCCATTCGGTTCGAAATGTGCTTTCAGAAAGAACGCCGCCAAGAACAGAATTGCTTGCCATATCCTCATGAGCGACGCTTGTGCCGAGAACCATTGAATACCCAAGGTTGGCCAGTGTCTCGGGTTCAAAGAGCCGCAAAGTCAGGAGTGTGCCCTCTTGCTGACTAAACGCAGCCACAGCCCTGGGATCGAGGCTGCTGAGATCAAAATCTGCGACGGGATCACCGAGTTCGTTGATCTCTACGTAAGTCAGGATGGACAAAGCATCATCCACTTGCTCCGTCACGGCAGACCAGTTTTGACCGTAGATTTCCAACATCGCTTCGGGACTGCCCTGATCTACAAGGGCAGCGATGATATCGGCAGGCGCATCCGGCAGGTCATTTACCGCTTCCAAGACCCATTGATCGGCCTGTTTCTCCAGATCACGGAACTCTGGCGTATCAGCAACAATACCACTGGATAGTAAGAAAACGCTTGCGATTGCATATGGCCAAAAATACCTCATGAAAACAAAACCTTGAAATTCGCACTACGACTACGTCTAACCCGCATAGATTGCATCGCTGCCTCATGTAAACATTTACAGGTCACAAAATGACTACATTGAAAATAATTTTGTCCGGGATGTCACAACGGACACGCCACAAAGCTCGACCACAATTCAGGAACAAGATCGCAGGGTCGCTGACGTTAGCTTGTGTTGTAGGCGTACTGACCAGTGTCGCGCCTACTCTGGCGGTTGCGCAAAGCAAACCCAAATGTACAGAAATCAAAGAGCCGAGCGGGCATCTTTTACGGATCGCCAAGAACACAGGCTGGTTTGTGAATGTGGCCAACCCACCCAAGAATTCTTTGTCCTTGTGGTTTCGCCAATCTTCCACAAGCCGTGATGCGCCAAACCAGATTGTAAGCGGGCTTTTTTCCTACCCGTCCCTGACCCCGGCAGAAGCCGAAGCTGCCGGGGTGGGAAACGACGTCACCATCAGTTTCGTGTTTGATGGAGAAAAGCCCGTGAAATTTGAGACCGTTCTCGAACCCAAGTCTCAGAACGGAAAAGCATATTTCTTTATGCCTTATCCCTTAAATGCCGAAGATCATACCAAGCTATTCAATGCGGCCCGGAGATACCATGACGTGGAAATCCAGATCAGTGATCGTTCCACCGGCCAGACATTGCGACGTACGGTACAATCCTTGGACGGATTTTCGGCGACGGCGGCCAAAGCCCAACGGGAATATGCGCAACTGTCACGATCTGAACCGCCGGAAACTTGTCGACGCTTCTAATAGATAGTTGCAGTCACATTTCCGGAGGTCAGCTGTGGATGACTTTCTGTCAGTTCAAAGCAAGCACAAAAGTCGACATTCCGGGCTCTGAGAGGACCTCGGAGCAATCGCAGCATCCTGTGATATTGGACCGCGTCAACGTCGGGTTGTCGTTGTGGGTGGGCATGGCGGATCGGAGGATCAGTCATGGAAA
>NZ_JBDZYG010000032.1:0-9022 GCF_040329455.1 Ruegeria sp. SCP11
TTTACCGTTGAAAGTGGAAACGCAACGGGAACGACCTTCACGGTCAACTCGAAGGCGACCGCTTTTCAGATCAGAGGGGGGGCGGGCAGCGACACAGTCGATGCCACCGGGCTGACCTTCACAAGCCTTGAGCGTGACTTCATTTTCAATGCAGGATCAATCGAGACGATCATCGACGATGGAGGATTGTTCACGGCCCCGGCGCCAGGACCAGACGACCTGATTTTGACTACGGGGGCAGATACCTTCGCGCCAACTGCGGCGGACTCGACTATCTCCGGGTCAGCCGACACCTTCAATAACACCGACGACCTGGACGCAGGTACCGGGACTGACGAGCTAGTCCTACTGGGTGGCGGCACGTTCAATCTAAACACACCATTAAATCTAAGCGGATTCGAAGAAATTCGTGCAATCAATCCTAGCACAAGCAGTGTTTTTCTTACGCTACGGACGAACGACAGTCACGATCGAGTTACTCTCGACTCGGTCGGCTATACGCGGTCGGAACTCAATGGAACTAGCTATGTCGGAACGTTCACTGGCGGCAATGGAACCGACGGCGTCAACCTCCGAGGTTCGTCGCGGATCGAAGATCTTTCATTGGGCAGCGGCTATGGCCGGGTGCGTGTGTATGATTCCGCAAGCATTGGGACTGTCGATCTTGGAAACGGTGGCGGGCGAGTTTCTCTGCGCGGCACCGGCAGCGCTGAAGCCGTTCAAGGGGGGAGCAGTGTGGACAGGCTCTATGTCTACTCGACTTCTGCATGGAGCGGCGTGACAAGTTTCGACGGAGGCGGCAGTACGTCGGACACGCTCAGATTCTTGCAGAGCTCTGCAACCTTCGATCTGACATCTGTCTCCCTCAGTAATGTCGAGAGGCTTAGTAGCTTTACGTCAAATACCACTCTTGTCGTTGACGATGCGGTCATGTCCGACATTACTCTCGTACAAGGTAACGTGGGCAACCGGCTATTGACCAACGATGCGTCGCTTGATCTCACAGGTAAATCAATTCAGAATCTCACCGTTGAAAGCGGAAACGCAACGGGAACAGTTTTCACGGTCAATTCCAAACCGACAGCACTCCAGGTGGTGGGTGGAACCGGTGACGACACGCTCGAAGCTACGGGGATTACCTTTACGAGTACTGAACGCGATTTTATCTTCAACGCTGGTTCGATTGAGGTGATCAAGGACGACAGTGGCGTCTACGGCAACAGCGCCGCCAACAACCTGACTGGCGGAGCTGCAGCGGAAATCATAAGCGGCAACGCAGGAGACGATACGCTGGATGGTGGTGGCGGGATCGACACTCTCACCGGCGGCGCAGATAGCGACTCTTTCATATTGCGTGTAGGAGACGGTGCGGATGTCATCACAGACTTCCAGGACGGTGTCGACATGCTTGGACTGGCAGACGGTCTTTCCTTCGCCGATCTTACAATAGATGATGGCGGCGGTCCGGACACAACAATCTCGGTAACTGCTACGGGTGAAGTGTTGGCGGAACTGTCTGGGATAACTGAAAGCCTGATCACTGAAGACGACACTTTCGTCTTTATCTAGCCTTATTTCCGCTTCACTTTGAAGTATTGCATGCCGCATCACTCGTTCGATCCGGCATTGCAATTATGGGAGAGTTCGGCGATGCAGCCAATTAGCACAAGGCGGTTTCACTTTATCTCGGGCTTACCTCGTTCGGGTTCGACGCTGACCGCCGCTATATTGCGTCAAAACCCTCGTTTCCATGCAGGGATGTCCAGTCCAATCGCAAGCTTGTTCGAAAATATAATTGCACAGGTTTCGGCCGGCTCAGAGCTATCGCCGATGGTCGACCAAAATCAAAGACTTAGGCTGCTGCGCGGTCTTTTCGAAAGTTACTATGCGGAAAGTACGCATGATGTCGTGTTTGATACAAATCGTGCTTGGACTGCCAACCTTTCAGCACTGCTGAATGTTTTTCCACAGGCGAAAGTCATTTGCTTGGTCCGAAACGTTTCCTGGATCATGGACAGTATGGAACGACAATTTCGCAACAATCCCTTTGAACATACGCGGCTTTTTAACTCTTCGGGTGAACGATCAACTGTCTATACAAGGGTTGAGGCGATGGCCGGTGCAAACCGACTCGTAGGGTTTCCCTGGCACGCTTTGCGCGAGGCTTGTTACTCGAAAGACTCAGACAAGATTGTAATTGTTGATTATGATTTACTCACTCGACAACCTGCTGAGGTTATTAAACTTATCTACCAATTCTTGGACGAACCATTTTTTGAGCATGATTTTTCAGCTGTTGAGTACGATGCGCCGACATTTGATGCTCAATTGGGATTGGATGGTCTTCATCGAGTTGCCCCGAAAGTAGAGCCCAAGCCACGGGAAACAATTCTACCGCCCGATTTGTTCGAACGGTATTCCAAACTCTCCTTTTGGTACGACTTACAAAACTCTCGGGCTTTTCGGATCATCCCCAAGCATGCTGAACCTCAATCTAACAGTATGCCAAGCGGAGAAACCCCGATAGGTGGTTGAGCACTCCCAAACAGCGCTGACAGGTTGGTCGAACAAATGGCTAGGGTACAGTTGTAAAGCGTACCAATAGCGGGAACTTTGCATTTAACAATCTCATCCAATGATGACTAAGCACCCTACCATAGCCGCCCCCCGCTCCTTCCCCCCGTCATGTGGGAGAAGGCCCTTCGCTTCCCGTCCGTATCCACGCGATGCCGTTTGTCGATGGCCAGCCGCTTCCCCGCAGGCTCTTCACCTGCCCCACCTGAGCCCTGAATAGCTTTAGCGGTCCCCGATCAGCCTGCCGTTCCGATGAGACGAATGGCAGTCAGCCGGTGGGTTTCGTTGTCGCGTTTCTGCGCCAGTCCAGAAGGAGCCGACCTGGCGCGGGGTGGGGTAGTCCCCGGAACATGTCCTGTTCTTGGTGGCCGGTGAGCAGGCAAGCCGTGGCAACTGTTTTTGGCCTGTCGGCAGCAATGGAAAACAGTCGGTCCAAACCACGTGCCGCGGGGCCTTTCCGGTGCAGTCACTGACTGCCCTCAGGTCCGGCTAAACTGTGGAAAACGCAGATGGGAAGGTCGAAGTGTGACGATCCAAATTGTTTTCGCGGTCGGGACACTATTGGGATTGAGTCGGATTTTTTCAGCTGCCTCTGGCAGTCTGCATCACACCAGATGAGAGGTTTCAACCACTTGTTAAGCCGTATAGGGTCTGCGGCTGGCGGGCTACTGGACACGCATATTGGATCACACGTGCTGAGGAGTTAATTTGCATGGCAAGGCAAATAGTGAACTGGAACGTCCAGAACTACGGCCCTCAAGGTGCTTTGAATGATGCCATGAGAGCAGATCTGTCCATTAGGTTTGACATCAAGCCCTGTGAACTGGAGCAACTGTCACAAAATCTCGCCTTCGCGCTGGCTCCGGGCACCGTCAAAGCATCCATATTGACCATTGTTAAGCAGATGGAAAAAGGCCCGGAGCAGTTGGAGGCCATTTTGCAGGATCTGCGCCGGGCGGAACACTACTTGAAGAAAGCGTCTCAGGGATTTTCAAATCTCCGTATCGACTACCCGAAGGCTGGGCAAAGGGCAGACGATCCCAACATGTTTTGGCGCGGTATTTTTGATAACGCCATGACGATAGTCGAACACATTAACCGCAACTTGACCCGAAGCGCTGGGAAGTATTCATCGCACACGCTCGACGCACCGGACAAACGGAGGACCAGGGACGATAGACGAAGCGTTGTTCTTTGGCAGATTTTCGAGTTCTGGGGGTGTATCGGTCGCCGGGTCAGCTATAGTACAGATGGTGTAACCTCCGAACGCCGGGGCCCCCTTGTGGACTTCGTGAATGCCGTCGTTCCCTTGCTGTCCAATCCGCCAGCCACGATCAGCGGTGAGACGATCCGGAATGAGATACGGGAGTGGTGGGCAGTGCGTAGTGTGATGGCAAGTGTACCGATCCCGGAATAAATTCTAGATCTGCACCCTTCGACCTGTTTTGGGCGCGTTGTCATGGTCATGGCATGACACGCGTTCCTGCCATTCCCCCTTCTGACGACCACGCGCACAAGCAGGTTGAGACAGCGATTGACCAGTTGGTCCGATTGCTGGCTGCCCAGGCAGTACGGGAACTGGGTCGGAACGCCTCTGACCAAAAGGAGGCGCATCAGGATGCCACAGATCACTTCCAAGAAGAGCCGACCCCGCCAGCTTCTGACGGTGAAAGACGTCGCTGAACTGGACAATTGCTCCGAGAAGACGGTGCGCCGTGCGATTGCGTCAGGCCTGCTTGAGGTTATTCGGGTCGGCCCCGGCGGACGCCTCATCCGCATTGATCCGGCAGCACATGCTGCTTACCGGCAGGCACAGTGCTGGTAGGCAATCGCGACCATTAATGTCCATTTTTGTCAATGCATTATGCGCATTTCGGGAAGAGGGCCTGCCCGTAAGTTTCTAACTTTTTGTGCTACGCTTTTCCCGAATCGGACCTCCTGTCCACACCCGTCCACCCGAGACCTGACACGTCCAAGGGAACGTAAACCCGATGACTAGCCAGATCCCCGTTCCATTGGCAATTGCCTTTGTCAAAGCCGACACACCGATGTTTGCCGAGCTCATGGACCAACTGCGCTCCGATAGCTCTCTGACAGACGGACGCCGCCGAGATATGATCTCCGGCCTGCGCCGTACATCCAAAGCTCTTGGATTACCTCCTGAGGATGTACCCTGCGACAGCCGCTGGTTGCAGCCCCGTTTGACCAAAGTTGCACCGGCTGCGCTTGGTCTGACACCAAAGAGCTGGCAAAATGCGGTCAGTGATGCCCGGGCCGCGCTCGCGCATTTCGGGCTGGTGGAACGGCGCTTCAACCGGATCGATGATCTGTCTCCCGATTGGCACGAGCTCTGGGCAGCTGTTCTGGCGTCGGGCGACAAGACATTGCAACCCGCGCTCTGCCGCTTCGTGCACTTTCTAAACCGGCAGGGCGTCAAACCTGCCACTGTGTGTGAAGAGCATGCCCAAGCCTATCGAGTAGCCCTTGAGCATAACGAGATCAGCAAATCGCCTGACGTCGCATATCGTGCCGCCGTCAACGGCTGGAACCTGGCGGTCCGACGTATTTCACAATGGCCCAAGGCCATCCTGCCTCTGGAATCGCGTCGGAAGGTCATCACTTTTTCGGTGACCGCGTTTCCAGCGCCATTCCAAACTGCTCTTGCAGAGCTGATGCATCGTCTGTCCAATCCGGACCCGCTGGCAGATGACGGTCAGAACAGAGCACTCCGATCCGCGACCCTGTCCCAATACCAAAGACAGTTGGTTCGGTTTGCCTCCGAACTGGTTCATTCTGGCATCCCAATTTGCCACATTGGCGGATTGGATGTCCTGATCAATCCGACGATGGCTGAACGGGGTTTGCGCCAGATGTTATCGCGCACCAACAACCAGACCACAAAGATGATCAGCGAGATCGCCGCGCTGCTCCGCAACTTGGCCCGGATACTCAATGCACCCGATGACACCCGGGACGCGCTGTCGGGGCTTGCCGCGCGCCTGGCCGTCAAACCTCAGAATGGCATGACCCAAAAAAACCGAAGCCGGCTGCGGGTGTTGCAGGAGGACCGGCATCAGAAACGCCTGCTGCTTCTGCCTGAACGGATATTCGCGCGACCACGCGGCACGTCTAAGCCGTATGGCTGGGCTCTGGCACGCGAAGATGCGCTCGCCATCGCCATCTTGCTGGTCTGCCCAGTTCGCGTGAAGAACCTGGCTGACGTCCACCTGGAGCGCCACCTGCACCGTCCCGGTGATGGCCGAGCCTACCTGGTTCTGGAAGACGGCGAGACCAAAAATGATCGACCCGTCGAGTTCGAGATCCCGCGTGATGTATTGCGCATGATCGACGTACATCTCAAATCTCGCTGCCCGGAGCTCTGCCCCGCGGGAACGCCTTGGCTGTTTCCCCGGAGGGATGGTCAGCATTCGGTTGATCCCGGCGTTCTGTCTGCGCGCATCTCCAAACGGATCCGGAAGGAAACGGGGTTGGAGATGAATGCCCACCTGTTTCGACATTTTGCGGTGATGAACTGGCTTGACGCCAATCCCGGCGGCTACGAAGTTGCGCGCCGGTTGCTCGGACATTCGGAGGTCAGCCACACCATCAACATGTATTCCGGTCTTGAGGCACGTTCGGCAACACGCGCCTTTGCTGACCTGATAGACGCCAAGAAAGGGCGTCGCTGATGAGCCTTGTTCTGCCTCTGTCTGATTGGCCCGTGCAAGACCGGGATATGTGGCTCAACCTTCAGACGGAAGGTGGACCACTCGACGATTGCGGCGCGCTCTCACATCTACGCGCGACCTCGTTGAAGACGTTAGAATTGCGCTATGCCCGATGGCTGCAATGGCTGATTAACAGCGATACGGAGGCGATCACACTGCCTCCGGCTCGACGCGGGACCCTGCCGCGCCTTTCCGCTTGGCTTCGGGACCTGTCACACACCCGGCCGATGACCCGGTTGATGTTCATTGATGGCGTGTTGCGTATCCTCTCTGCAGCTGACCCGACGCAGGACTGGTCCGCTCAGCGGAGGTTAAAAACGGGATTGAAGCGCGCCGCGGGTCGAGGTGATCGGGATCGCAAGCTTGGGCGTGTGTTGTCCAGCGAGGTTCTATTAAAGGCGGGAATGTCTCTGGTGGCGGATCATGCCGAAGCAGCACAAACACCGCTGCGCAGAATGATGCATCTGCGGGATGGCACCATGATTGCAATGCTGGCCTTGATGCCGATGCGGCGGCGCGCCTTCGCTGGCCTTCAGATTGGCATATCCTTGCATGTCACAGCAGACACCTTGACCGTCGCGCTCCCAGGGGATCTGACAAAATCAGGACAGCCTTGGGAAGCTGATGTTCCCCAGAGCGTTGAGCCGCTCTTGCGCCGTTATGTCAACGAAGCCCGTCCCTTTTTTATGGAGCGTGGCCGACAGCAACACGATGTCTTGTGGGTCGGCAGGATGGGTGCCCCGTTGAAGGTAGACACATTGAGCCCGCGGATCGCGGAGCAGACACTGAAGCTGACTGGTCGCCGTATTCCACCGCATTTCTTTCGGGATGCGGCCGCGACAACCTTGGCTCGCTCCTCACCTGAACATGCCAAGCTGATCCGACCAATTCTTGCGCATACGAGCTTCGGAACCGCCGAGCGCCACTACATCCACGCCCAGACAATTGAAGCGGGCCGCGACTACGCGGCTTTGATCAACCAGAAGAGAAAGGCCCAGCGATGATTCGAGTTGCAATCTATGCCCGTTTCTCCAGCCAAATGCAGAGAGTCGCATCCATCGATGACCAAATGCGACTGTGCCGGGAACGTGCTGAGCGGGAAGGTTGGACTGTTGTTGACGCCTGTTCTGATCGTGCGGTCTCCGGCGCCTCCATGTTGCGCCCCGGTCTGCAAGCGCTGTTCCATGCAACACAGGAAGGACGGGTTGATCTGATTTTGGCGGAATCGCTGGACCGGTTGAGCCGAGACCAGGCAGACATCGCGGCGATCTTCAAACGTCTGAACTTTGCAGGTGTTGGCATCGTGACACTGGCCGAAGGTGAGATCAGCGAATTGCACGTAGGTCTCAAAGGCACCATGAACCAACTGTTCCTCAAAGACCTGGCCGACAAAACCCGGCGTGGTCTGCGCGGGCGTGTCGAGCTTGGGCGCTCCGGCGGCGGCAACAGCTACGGCTATGATGTCGTCCGTCGTCTTGGGCCCGACGGCCAACCCGTTACGGGAGAACGAATGATCAACGCAGCGGAAGCTGAAGTTGTCCGGCGGGTGTTTCAAGAGTTCACCGAAGGGCACTCCCCGAAAGCAATAGCGCGCCGCCTCAACGCCGAAGGTGTTCCCGGTCCCCGTGGCAAGTTATGGCGTGACACCGCCATTCGAGGGCACCGAGTGCGTGGGACGGGCCTTCTCAACAATGAGCTTTATATCGGCCGCCTTGTTTGGAACCGACTGCGCTACATCAAGGACCCGGAGACCGGCAGACGTGTTTCCCGTCTAAACGATCCGTCCAAATGGATCATCGCGGAGGTCCCTGAGCTGCGGATCGTCGGGGATGAGCTGTGGGAGGCGGTCAAGCAGCGGCAAGGCGAGATCGAGGCTGATCCCCGCGTCAAAGCCATCAAGAAAACCAAGTTTTGGGAGAAGCGTCGCAAGAAGCACCTTCTGACAGGTCTTGCATTCTGCGGCACCTGCGGAGGACCACTCGCCACTGTCGGGCGCGACTATATCGCCTGCTCTGCCGCGCGCAAACTCGGTACTTGTTCCCATAAGCAATCCATTCGCCGCAATGTCCTGGAAGACGCCGTCATGGATTTGCTTCGTCAGCGTCTGATGCAGCCCGACGCAGTCGCCGCTTTTATCAAGTCCTTCAGCGAAGCCGCCAACGCAGAAGCAGGCACAGCGGAGGTAGCCCGGACCCGTCTGCAATCCGAGCGGGACAAAGCTGAGCGCAAACTGAATGGGTTTTATGACGCAATCGCTGAGGGCATTCGCACCCCCGGACTTCAAGCGAGGCTCGAAGAGCTCGAAGCGCAGATTGCCGATCTTGAGGTGAAGCTCTCCGAACCTACGCCCTCACCGGTGCGACTGCACCCAAATCTGTCCGAACTCTATCGCTCAAAGGTCGCAGATCTGGCGCAGGCTCTATCGGATCCGTCGATCCGTACAGGGGCCTTGGAGATTATCCGGGGCTTGATCGAACGTGTTACGATCCAACATGAACGGGATGGCGTGCAGATCGAGTTGGAGGGTGCGCTGGCAGCGATGATTGGGCTGACCCAGAATGAACAAAGCCGCCCAGGGGCGGCTTGTTCGAGACTCTGTTCGACCCAAGTGGTTGCGGGAGCAGGATTTGAACCTGCGACCTTCAGGTTATGAGCCTGACGAGCTACCGGGCTGCTCCATCCCGCGTCAGAGTCAGATTTGTATCATCGTTAGAGAGATT
>NZ_JBDZYG010000033.1:0-8508 GCF_040329455.1 Ruegeria sp. SCP11
AACAACGACATCATCTTCATCGCAGAAAACCCCGTAACACGATGGGGACGCACCATCTCACAAATCACCCCATCCCTCATAACAACTCCAATCAACGCCGCCGTGAATTAATGAATTCAAAACTGACATAGGGCTGTGATATCGTTCGCGAGCTTATCTGTTTGCCAAAGCATGGGTATGTTCGATCCAAGTTCGCAGACCAAGGTTGCACAAGGAACTACAGTATGAAAATTGCGATCGCTGGGATCGGCTATGTCGGCCTGTCCAATGCAGTGCTTTTGGCACAAAACCACGAAGTGGTGGCCCTGGATATTTCCGCGGAACGCGTGGCTTTGATCAACCAGCGTCAAAGCCCTATTCAGGACGTGGAAATCAAGGAATTCCTGGCCAACCGCACACTTGACCTGACCGCCACGACCGATGCTGAGGTCGCATTTCGTGGGGCTGATTTCGTAATCGTGGCCACCCCGACCAATTATGATCCGCGCAGCAACTATTTTGACACCAGTTCGGTCGACGCTGTAATTGAACAGGCCAGCACACTGAATCCCGATGCTGTCATCGTCATAAAATCAACAATACCTGTGGGTTTCGTCGCTGATGCGCGCATGCGTTTCGGCACTAAAAACGTGATTTTCTCGCCAGAATTCCTGCGCGAAGGACGGGCGTTGCACGACAATCTGCATCCCAGCCGGATCATTGTTGGAGAACGCTCGGACCGGGCCAAAGCCTTTGCAGATCTGCTGTTGGAGGGAGCAGTGGATAAGGACGTACCGGTTCTGTTCACCGATCCCAACGAGGCTGAGGCGATCAAGCTGTTTGCCAATACTTACCTTGCAATGCGCGTTGCCTTTTTCAATGAACTCGACAGCTATTCCCTGGCTGGTGACATGGATTCGCGCCAGATTATCGAAGGTGTGAGCCTCGACCCGCGGATTGGTGCCGATTACAACAACCCGTCGTTCGGCTATGGCGGCTATTGCCTGCCCAAGGATACCAAGCAGCTTTTGGCCAATTACAGTCAGGTGCCGCAAAACTTGATCCGCGCGATCGTCGACGCCAACCGTACCCGCAAGGATTTCCTGAGCGACCAAATCCTAATGAAGGGACCGAAAACAGTCGGTATCTACCGGCTTGTCATGAAAGAAGGCAGCGACAATTTCCGTCAAAGCTCGGTTCAGGGCATTATGAAACGGATCAAGGCCAAGGGTGTGCAGGTCGTCGTTTATGAGCCAGTGTTAAAAGAAGACCACTTTTTCCACTCACCGGTGATCCACGATCTTGAAGAATTCAAGCAGAAGGCGGATCTGATCGTCGCCAACCGACTGTCCGATGAGATAAAGGATGTGAGCGACAAGGTTTTCACTCGCGATCTATTCGGCGCAGATTGACGCCAGCGAAAAACCCAAACCCCGAAACAACTTGCTTTGCAGTGCGCGTGGCAAGGAGAACATCCGGAAAAAAGGCTCCCGATTGAGGGAGCCTTGTTCTGCGCTAACAAACCGTGACGGTACCGCTGCTGATCAGCCCTTAGCGCCCTGTCCGCGTGCGTATATGTCCTCATACCGGACGATATCGTCCTCGCCCAAATATGTTCCAGTCTGCACTTCGATTAGAACCATCGGCACCTTACCTGGGTTCTCCATCCGATGGACGGCCCCAACCGGGATGTAGACGGACTCGTTTTCCGTCACCAGTTGCTGTTGATCGTCGATGGTCACATGGGCCGTACCCTCGACCACGATCCAGTGCTCTGATCGGTGCACGTGGCTCTGTAGACTCAGCGAGGCGCCGGGGTGAACATGAATGCGCTTCACCTGAAAGCGGTCGCCAATCACTAGGCTTTCGAACCAACCCCACGGGCGGTGATCCTTGGGGAACGCCGTGGCCTGAGAAGCGCCTTTTTCCTTCAGCGCGGTTACGGCTTTCTTAACGTCTTGTGCGCGCGAGGAGTCCGCCACCAGAACCGCATCGTTCATCGCCACGGCAATAATGTTTTCGAGTCCGATTCCAACCAGCTCCATCTGATCACTGTCCGACCTCAAAAGCGAGTTCTGGCAATCAATCGCCGTCGCTCCGCCGCTGGTGACCACTCCATCCGCATCCGGCCCACTTTCGCGCCACACCGCATCCCAACCACCAAGGTCGGACCAGGCCGCATCAAACGGAACAACTGACAGGTTGGACGACTTTTCCATAACCGCATAGTCGATCGAGATGTCTTCGGCCTGCGCCCAAGGTTCCGGGTTCAGACGCAAAAAGCCCAGATCCGGAGTCGCCGTCTCGACAGCTTCTTTGACCGGTGCCATCAGATCGGGCGCATGGGTCCGGAAGGCGGTGATCATGTCAGAAGCACGGAACAGGAAAATCCCCGCATTCCATTTGAAGTTTCCGGCCTTCAGCATCTCGGTTGCACGGGCGAGATCCGGCTTTTCGACAAACTGTTTCAACGGGACCGGCGCCCCATCGCCCCCTGCTGCCTTTTTCAGTTCGAGATACCCGTAGGCAGTTTCCGGGTGCGTCGGAGTGATCCCAAATGTCACCAACTGACCTTTCGCCACGGCCTCAAGCCCGCGGGCAACCGCGGCATGGAATGCGGCCACGTCGGGCACAACGTGATCGGACGGGGCTACCAGCAGCACCGCGTCTGGGTCTTCAGCCACAGCACGCAGAGCAGCGGCCAGAACCGCGGGCGCGGTGTTTCGGCCCTCGGGCTCGATCAGAATGGCGCCTGGATCAATCCCGGTGGCTTGCAGCTGTTCAACGACGATAAATCGAAAATCTGAATTGGTCACAACCAAAGGGGCTGCAAACTCCAAGCCCTGTGCCCCGCCGGAAAGGCGACACGCAGAGGCTTGAAACAGGGTTTCCTCACCAACAAGCGGCACAAATTGTTTTGGGTAACTTTTCCGGGACAACGGCCAAAGACGCGTTCCGGACCCTCCGCACAGGAGGACAGGAGTGATCAACATGACAAGCTCGAAATCCGATCTATTTAAGAAAGACCTATTAAATGTGATATGCCGTGGCAAGGTTTTGCTCTGTTTCAATGAGAAAAAGAGGGCTCAACCAGCTGACAGCAGGAAGGTGGATGGCAGAAGCACACCTATGTCACGCTTGGGCTGTCAGAAACCTGGGCTCGGAACCGTTAAGGCAAACCGCGCTAAGCACCCCCGTCGCAAATGCACCGGTATCAACGGAAATACGTCCATTTCGCGCGCCCGCGACACTGACAATTGTATGACCGTGGACAACCCAAATGCCGTCGCGCCGGGGCTTGGACTGAAACGACGGATGCCCCCAAAGAAGAGTATTCTCAGATTGTTCCCCAGCCGGGACATCGGGATCAGCGGCAGCGTGCACTACCAAAACATTACCCGATGTCTCCCAGGTTTTCAGCGCCTCTAGCCATGCGCGCAATGTATGCCCCAGTGCGTGTTGCAACCTGTCACGGCAATCTTCCAGCTCATCGCCACTCATCTCTGTTCGGACACCGCGTATGCCGAATGAAGCCAGGGTTTGCAGCCCCCCATTGCGCAGCCAACGGGGACCCTGCCTTTTGGGATCTTTTAGGAACTGCAGCAGCATCTCTTCGTGGTTGCCCTTCAGACAGGTGAAATCCGAGCGTTCACTGATCAGGCGCAAGACTTCCGCGCTATGTTCCCCGCGATCCACGTAGTCGCCCACCAAAACGATACGGTGATCCTGCGGCACCAGAGCCAACAGTTTTTCTAGTTGAGAAACGCAGCCATGCACATCACCAATCACGCACAGCGGACTGTCCGGGTTCGGAGGCAAGAACACAGCGCGCCGCCCGAACCGATTGAAAAGTGATGTCAGCACAATAACCCTGTCTGTTGCCTGGCTGGCCCCGTGTGAGAACGGTGGTCGTGGATCAAAAGGTGATACCTGCAGGTTCACACGTGAACAATACCGGAGTCAGGCGGTTCGGCAAGCGGGCACCCCCATGCGTATGATCTCGCTCCCCTTAACCTTGTAAACGCCATTGATCCGGTTACGTGCCTTGTTCATGAACCATGACTTCAAGGGTTCGGGATAGTAGTCGGCCATAACCCGACTGAAAAACTCGAAATCTTCGTCTGCCAGCCGGCGCCCACTGCGCGACGGACCATGAAAGCCAAAGATTGTGTCCGGGTCTACACAGGTGCCTGGCAACCCCAGAAACATCGTACATGTCGAGAAACAGACACGCCCACGTATTTCGACCTGGATGCCATTGCGTTTCAGGTTTTCCAGTTCAGCCAGGCGGTCATGCAGGTATCCACCGCGGTCACTACCCACGACATAAAGCTGCTGAGCTTCAGCACGTGGTACTGCGTAGACCGCGGAAACCAATGCCACGACGATCAACAGAGCCGAGAAAGTTCTGGAGGTGCAACGGGTTTGCGCATTTCCTGCACTCGGTGGCGTTTTGATAAAACAGTCGGCGAAACTCGGCATGGTCGTATCTCCAGTTCCAGTAATGGTCTGGATCAGGACTAGGGAACCGCGTTGCCTCAGCTGTGCACTGCCAGTGGCTAAAGTTGGTCTTAAATCAATAGTTTAAGAGTTGTTTTATTAAACTTCTTATTACCAGAGCGCGCGGTGTCACGCTGGTCTGGTGTGGTTATGTACCATCGTCGTACACGACACCGGTACGGCCTGCTCGATCAGTCAAGCGGAGTTGATCCAAACTTTTAATCAATTGGAATTGCGGCATCGAATATAGCACAATAGCAATAATACCCCAAATATCCCAGTTTCCGGTCATCACACTGAAAGTTGACAATGCTGGTTTTGACTGGTTGCGGGAGCAGGATCTGACCTTTACCGAACATCAACGAAACTCATATTCTGACGAATCCGTTTAGCGCAGTTTAGTACCACTTTACGGCTAAACTACTTTCAACGAATGCCCGCATTGGCAAACGATAGCTGACCCCCAAAAAACCAACCCAATGGCCGCAAAAGAGCCCAAAACGATTAGTTCCAAGTTTCACGGATCAACAATGGTAACAATCGCGTGCCGCTCGCAAAGCCTATTCCCGCACTTAGTCTAGACTAATGGAAGTGCTGCCCAAGGGAGGTGCTCTCTGTGTTCAAAACAGCGTTTCTTGCAGTGATCTTGTCCGTCTCCGCTTCTTTAGCGTGGTCCAATCCTGTCCGGTGGAAAAACGAATGGCCGCAGACCGACTTCTCCGTCACCAGTATTACTGATTGGTCGGAGATCATTTCTGGTGGACCACCGAAGGATGGCATCCCGGCATTAAGCGACCCTGCTATGATTCCTGTCTCTCAGGAAAACCGAATAGCCAGACGCGAACCAGTGATAACTTTGGAGGTCGATGGCGCTTTGGCGCGTGCCTATCCTCTACGTTATTTGACGTGGCATGAAATCGTGAACGACGAAGTAGGGGATTTGTCATTCGCTGTCACATATTGCCCCTTGTGCAACTCGGGTATCGTCTTTGACCGGCGCACAGAATACGGCGTATTAGAATTCGGCGTTTCTGGCAAATTGCGCAATTCGGACATGATCATGTTTGACAGGCAAACAGAAAGCTGGTGGCAACAAGCGATCGGCACTGCAATCGCGGGCGAACTCACTGGTTCTCAATTACGCGCTCTTCCAGCTTGGATGGAGAGTTGGGACAGCTTTCGGGCGCGCCATCCAGAAGGGTTGGTCATGGATGAACCCCCGTTTCGCCGGCAGTACGGTCGAAATCCATACCATCAGTACGATAGCTCCGCTATGCCATTTCTCTTTACTGGGGATCCGCCGCCACATGGGGTACCGGCATTGGCGCGTGTAGTCCGAGTTGGTGAAAGAGCCTGGCTGCTTGAGCGTGTCCGGCAAGCTGGGAGCATTACCGAAGCCGGTCTTACAATCGAATGGAAAAAGGGCATGGCTTCAGCTCTGGACACGAGCAGTATTGCAGAAGGTCGAGATATCGGTGCAGTCCGCGTGCGCGACGCCAACGGTAAGGACGTAATGCACGACGTGATGTTTGCGTTTGCTTTTGATGCTTTCTGGCCGAGAGGGCAATGGATGTTGGGTGACTAAGTCGCAACTAAAACAACTATTCCTTCGACCGACGCCACACTTTTAGAGGTAGCCGTAATATTAATCCCATCGCCAAGGATATCAGTGGCTTGCTCGAACGTGTCACGATCCAGCCTAAGAGGGACAGCGTGGAGATCGAGCTGGAGGGAGCACACACGGCGATGATTAGGATGACCGAGAACAACGAAAGCCACTCGGAGGCGGCTCGTTCTCTTTCTGAAGCCGTTTCTGTTCCTTCAATTGATCAACACCCATTCCACCGTACTTCTTGCTCCAGCGGTAAACCGACGGTTCATCTGACGCCGAATTGATGATGCCTTCGAGTTCGGCTTTGCGCGCTTCCAATGCTGTCAGCTTATCTTTCATGCTGGGGTGGAACATGCCATCGCTGATGGCGTTAATGAGATTGTCAATCTTACTCTCCACCTGCGCCATATCGCGTTCGGCCTTACTACGTTCCTGTTGAATGGACCCGGCAAGACGGTTGTATTCCTCCTGATAGGCTTTGGCGAATTCCGCAATCAGATCGGGGTGCAGCAACTGTTCCTTGAGGCCTGAGAGAATGCGATCTTCGAGTTCCGCGCGTTTGATCGTCAACCGGTTTGCTGCATCCCGGATTGTCTGATGTGTATCGTGAACAAGTCGCCAATTTGACCACGGCATTGCGGGATCCCTCATCGCGAGTTGAAGACACTTCGATCATTCGCAGCCTTCTATCGGAGATCAGGTTGATCCCGGAAGATGGGACTTATGTAATTGAGTTGGTTGGGGAGTTGGTGGGTTTGCTTGCGTTGGCTGTGTCCCAGAACGAACAAAGCCGCCCTGAGGCGGCGAGTTCGGTACTTTGTTCGACCCAAGCGGTTGCGGGAGCAGGATTTGAACCTGCGACCTTCAGGTTATGAGCCTGACGAGGTGAAGACGTTAAGCAATTGATCCAGTGGATCAATTGTAGTCTGAACGGGCTGTGTTGAGATTTTCTGACGCTGGTTGCGGGAGCAGGATTTGGCCTATACCGAACGCTAGCGGAACTATTAATCTAACAAGCCATCTCTACTCATTCCCTGGCAGTTTGAAATAATGGCCGCTTTGGACGGAAAAAGTGACAATCAAGAAACCCGTTTCAAGGTCCGCACTGAGCCCAAGTTCCCCTATTCAGTGCGCAGCTTAGAGAGCATTGGACACGAGACATTCCCGCTGTCGCAGTTGGCTGTAAGCTCGACCAACGCCGCTTCCAAGCGCCTAAGTTCGTCTATCTTTGCACGCACATTGAAGACATGGAGTTCGGCCAGTTGCTTGACGGATTGGCAATCCTCAACGTCGCCTTCGGACAGGTCGAGTAGCGTCTTTACGTCTGCGAGCGGAAAGCCCAAGTCACGGCACTTCTTAAGGAAGCGAAGCCTTCCAATATCCCGCGTGAAGTACATTCGTCGATTGTTTGATGCCCGTTCTGGCTTTGGCACTATCCCTTCGCGCTCGTAGTAGCGGATAGTTTCAATGCCGACACCGCTTTGCCGGGATGCTTCCCCAATCGCAAACATGTGAGATTTCCCGCCTTGATCCTGTAGTGGTTACAGAAGTTATACAAGTGGGTGCCGCTTATTCAACTCCGCAAAAATAGGGCCATTAGAAACGAAAATGCAGAAGTACCTTAGCCTTAGTTACATAGGATCGTTGTCAGCACTTGGCGTCGCCACTTGTTGTGTATTGCCTATGACGATGATGCTGTTGGGACTGGGCGGCAGTTGGATCGCAATCTTTGGGCAGATAGCAGCAGCAAGCTACTATGTATTGGCAGTTTCAACCGCGCTCGTCGCGATTTCTTGGCTGGTGTCTTATCAACGCGGTTCATTGCCGAAATTGAAGTGGTGGCTTTTGGGAACGACCGCGATGACCGGCTTGGCTTGGGTCGTCGTGTCCCATGAGGCTCGGATCAATGATTTCCTGATTATGCAGATGTGAGACTATGACGGACCAAACTGTATTGCTTGAAAGCACATTGACTTGCCCAAAGTGTGGGCACAGCGAAACCGAAGAAATGCCGACGGACGCCTGCCAGTGGTTCTACGAGTGCAAGTCGTGCAAAGCGGTTTTGAAGCCCTTGGAAGGCGATTGTTGTGTATACTGCTCCTATGCCACTGTTCCGTGCCCACCAATCCAGTTAGGCGATAGCTGTTGCGGGTAAAGCGAAGGTCGGCTTTGTCCGCATAACGGACGTTGGAGCCCGATGCAGTGAAGGTCAGCTATGCTGACGAAGTGCGCTTTCGCTGCCGCTGCGAATATTCCTTCACAGTTGGACCGCCGTTCATCACGGTATGTAGAGGGAGGTCGGACATACTCCTGCCTGCCGTTACGCGACAAGCATGTTGTTTTACCTTGCCACATAAGTCTGCTAAAAACACCGCGTTCACAAGATGTGAGCGCCGGTCGTAGCCAACCCGGCAAAC
>NZ_JBDZYG010000034.1:0-7948 GCF_040329455.1 Ruegeria sp. SCP11
TTAATTCACGGCGGCGTTGATTGGAGTTGTTATGAGGGATGGGGTGATTTGTGAGATGGTGCGTCCCCATCGTGTTACGGGGTTTTCTGCGATGAAGATGATGTCGTTGTTTCTGAGTTGGAATTGGGCTGCGAGTGTGAGGTGTGCGGCGTTTCTGGTATCGAGGTGCCATGCGGTGACGGCGCCGAACTCGCGGGGGTCTTGGGCGGCGCGCAGGACGTAGACTTCGGAGGCGTCGCCGGTTTCCTTGGCCACACCGCCGCCGGTGTCGTAGAGCGCGTCGGCGAGGGTTGCGGAGTGGTTGAAGGGCAGGGGGTAGCGGCCTTGGGTGCGGACTTCTCCGGACAGGTAGACGTAGTCGCGGTCGACGGCGTCCAGTTCGATGGACTGGACGAAGTTGCTGCGGCGTTCGTTCAGGTCGTCGCGGCGCAGGTCGACGGCGGTTGAGAGTTCCTGCAGGGCGGTCCGGCGACCTTCGAGCACGGTGTCGCGCAGCTGGATTTGCTGGGCGAAGTAGCGCTCGGCGCGGTCGAGGTCGTAATCGGTGTCGACGAAGACCGAGTCATTGGCGATGAGGTTGAGGTTCTGCAGATCGGTGCGGGCATAGAGGTCTTCGAGCGGGATCTGATAGACCTGTCCGTTGCGGTAGAGGCGCACCGAGGAGTTGTCGATATCGCTGACCGAGACGGAGCCTGCGGCCGAGAGCGCCTCGCCCAGGGTCAGCTGGGTCAGGGTGATGGGCTGGACGCCGGGCTGGCCGACGGCGCCGCCGACCGAGACGCGGCGGGAGTTGAACTCGGCGATTTCCAGGCTGAAGGTAGGATCGATCTGGTTTTCCACCAGGCGCTGGAACAGCAGGGCCTCGGCCTCATCGATGGTCAGGTCGACCAGGCGGACGCGGCCGACATCGGGGATGTTGATGGATCCGTCATCCTGCACGGTATAGCCGTTGCGGCTGTTCTGCGCGGCCAGCAGGCCCGACAGTTCCCCGGCAGTGCCTTGTGTCGAAGGGGTGGACAGCACCAGCACGTCGCCGATGCCGATGGTGTAGGGGCCGGGGTTGACCTGTGGCGGCGGGTCCAGTTGCAGGCCTGCGCGCGATCCGTCCTGGGTCGAGGGCGCCTCGGGCAGAGGGCCGATGCCGCGCTGGCTGGTGGAGGAGCCGGATCCGGCCGACAGCGCGAAGACCGAAGGCAGGGTTTTTGGCGCATAGGGCGACCGGTTGGCGACCAGCACGGTCTCGGGGGTCACCGGCACGACGCGGACCTTGCCGGCATCCGACACGCCTGCGGTGACCGAGGGGCTGCGGTAGATGGTCGAGCATCCGGCGATCAGGCCGCCCAGGGCCAGGGCGCTGAGGAGAAGGGGAATATGGCGCATGATGCGTTCTCTGCTGTTCAAACTCTTAACTCTCATCGGGCACCATCTTGATGACCATGTTGCCCAGGAAATCGCCGGTCCATTGCGAGGACTGGACGATGCGGCCGGTGCTGTCCTGCACCCAGTAAATGTTGCTGAAAGTCTCGGCCACCCCATAGCAGTCTTCCTGCTGCTTTTGTGTGACAACGGGCGTGCCCTGCAGCACCACCGCCTCGGATCCCAGCGCGGTGATGAGGCATTTATAGGCGTGCAGCTCGATCTCGTCATTGCCGTTGAGAAAGCTGTGGAAGCGATCGGCCCGGCCGGTGCCGCCGGTCAGGATCAGCGCGGCGCTCTGGCTGACATCCGATCCGACCAGCCCGCCACCAAAACCGATGGCCGAGGTCAGCATGCCGCGCTCCAGGGTGATGGTGGCGCCATCCGCGGTCAGCCAGGTCTGGACCCCGGCGCGCTCGGTCTCCAGCAGCATGACCCCGGCCAGATCGCGGCTGGGGAAGCCGACCTCGAGCCGGGGTGGGAGCGGGTGGCGGGCGGCCAGCGCCTCGGCACGCGGGTGGAAGCGCGGCGCGTTGGGAAACAGCGTGCCCTTGAGCAGGTCGACATCTTCCTGCGCCTCACCGCAGGAGATCAGCAGCAGGGCCAGCAGGGTGGGGCGCAGGGCTTTCATCGCCAGAACCTCCCCCAACCGCGGGACAGGTTCTGCGCCCGGGCTTCGCGGGTGACGCTGTATAGCCGGTTGCGCACGTGCAACCGCGCGCCGCCATCGCGCAGGACGGGGCGGATGGTCTGTGTGATCTTGTTGCGCGACGGGCGTCCGGTCAGCCATGAGACGGGGATTTCCAGCCGGATGCCCTTGTCGAACGAGCCTTCACCGAATTCCTCGGAACTGACATTGGTCAGGGTAAAGAAGGCGCCGACCTTGAAACCGTTGGTAAACTCGCGATCCAGCGAGAAGGTGGCGCCGTAGTCGCCGGCCAGATAGCGCCCGACATCAACCTGCGCGTGATACTCGCCGGGCAGGTCGTAATAGGCCGAAGCGTGCCCGGTGGCGACGGAGTAATCCTGAAAGCCGAACAGCACATCGAAATCGCGTTGGGCGACATAGTTGGCCTCGACGCCGAGGGCCAGGCGGCTGTCGGCGGGATACCACAGCAGCTCGGTCGAGAGCCCGCCGAACATGGTCTCGAGATAGCCCAGCGTGGTGCGGGCATAGAGGTTCTCGCCCGGTCGCCACATGTACTCGGCGGTCAAATGTTCGATCCGCAGGTTGGATTCGCGGGCATAGATGGGCCAGTCCGAGCGCACGCGCGGCAGAGTGGAATCCGATTGCCGTGTGCTGTCATCCAGCGTGCTGAGGATCGGCAGCCGCAGGCCGGTGGACAGGGTAAAGCCGGGCGACAGGGTGTAATCCAGCCCCAGCGCGGCCCCCAGTTCGTATCGCAGCGGGTCGTCGGGGTCGAAGAACGAGAAGTTCAGATAGGGCCCGAAGCGGTAGGAAAAATGCGGATAGGCATCGGTGAGGATGCCGCCTTCGATCAGCGGGATGGTGTCCGAGACCTCGGCCCGGGCAAAGCTGCGCCAGGCATTGTCGGGATCGTGTTCCAGCTCATAGAGGTCGTCACGGTTGACGCGCACCGCGCTGAGCGGCACGCCGCGCGACATCAGCGCGATGTCGAAATGTTCGGTCTGGGACGGTTGTTCATTGGCCAGCACGCGGGCGGTGCGCCCCAGCGCCTGGGCGGCCTGGCCATAGCGGTTGTTCTCGACCCCGACCCGGACGGTATCGCCGCTTTCCGACAGGTAGACCAGCCGCAATCCTTCCTGGTCCAGCGCGGCCTGCATCCGGTCCCGAATGTCGCCCGGCGCGCGCTTTGCGGCAGAGGCGGTCTGGGATCGGGGCTGCAGGGGCGGCGGCGCGGCGCCCTGGCCACCCGGCGTCACCGCTTTGCGCGGGTCGATGAAGTAGCTGTAGGTCAGCCCCAGTGTGGTGCCATAGAGGTAGGATGTGGTCAGTTGCGATCCGTTCTTGAACCGGTACTGGACGCCCACATTGATGGGCGAGCGGACATCAAAGCCGATATTGTCGCGCTCGGCGGTGTAGAGATCGGGGGAATACTCGGCCAGGAAGGTCAGGTGGTCGTTATATTGCCAGCTGGCACCACCGAACAGGGCGGCATCGCCCTGGAACCAGTTGCCGAAATCCAGTTGACCGGTCTCGGAAACACCGCCCGCGTTTGCGTCCTCGCGATCGTCAAACCGGCTGCTGAGCACGCCCAAAGGGTTCGAGAAGGCGCCGCGTCCGGCCATGCGTCCCCAGCCGATGCCGCCGGTCAGTTTGAACCGGTCGTGAAAGGTCTTTGTGGCCACGAAATACTCCGCGGCATAGACGCCGGTGCCGCCGAAATCGCGCAGTCCCATCACGATGGCCGGGCCGTGTTTGCTTTCTTCGCGCAGCCGGAAATGGAGGTCGAAGCTGCGGTCATATCGGTCGTTGTTGGCGCCGTCGAACCCCTTGATATAGGCGTAGCGGAAACTGCCATGCACCCAGGGCAGCATCTGGAAGGTCATGGTGCCCCGCGCGGTGTCCCGGAACCCTGCTGCGGTGAAGACCAGCGTGCCGTCCTCGAACATCTCGGCGGTTGGGATCTCGAGCAGGCCGGGCGTGCCATAGGTCGACACGGATTGCGCCTGTGCCATGCTTGTCGCCCCCGCGCACACCAGGGCCAGCAGGCCGTTGCGCCGTAATGTTGCTGCTCGAATCTTCACGTCAATCTATCACTTTTTGATTGGCGCCTGATTAGCGGCTTTTGGGGGGGGCGTCTTGTGTCAATTTACCGCCGAGGGGTTTCCTGATCTTTTGTGACGCAAGTGCAATTTACGTAGGCGATCGCGCGGGTTTTTAGGCGCTGGACAGCCGTCTCTTTGGCTGGGGCGGGATCAAAGATGAGGCCGGGTTGTTCTGCAGGTGCTTTGTGGTAGATTTTTTGACAAGTTGCTGAAAGAACCGGGCTTTCCAGGCACATATTCGGAAATATATGCAGATGCGGCATTCTCAGGTCCGGATGGATGTGATAGCCTCCGGCAAGACTTGTTTTAGGAGATTCACGATGATCAGAACGACCCTTCTGATTCTGACCCTTTCAACCACCAGCGTATTGGCGCAGGACGTTACCGGAACTGCGGCCGCGGCTCAGGCCGGCGGTGGCGCGGGTGGTGCAGCGGCGGGTGCTGGCGGCGCGGCAGGCGCAGGCGGTGCAGCGGCTGCCGGCGGGGCTGCCGCAGCGGCGGGTGTGACCGGTTTTGTGCCGCTTGTTGCCCCCGCGCTTGGTGCGCTCGCGGCCGCGACGGCGGTGGCCGTTGCTGGCGGTGGGGGTGGCAGCGATGCCTCGAACAGCACCACAGGCACGGTTGGCACCAACTGAGCCTCAGGCTTGCTTCAACTCAAAAAGAAACAGCGCGCCGGTCTGGCGCGCTGTTTTTTATCTGTCCCGGCGCTTGCGTTTAGTCGCTGTAATATTTGTTTGCATAGTTGCCGTAGGAATAGCCGTAATGTTTGGCGCTGCGGGCGTTGATCTGGCCCAGTACAAGGCCCGTCAGGCGTTGATTGTCGGTGTGGAATTGGCGCATCGCCTCGGTGACATCCTGTTCGGGCGTGTCGTTCCATTTGATGGTCAACAGCACCGCATCCGCATTGCGCGCTATCAGGCGCGCGTCAGACACCAGCAGGGTCGGCGGCGTGTCGATCAGGATGACATCGTAAACCTTGCGCATGTCGTCCAGGAACTGCCGGAACCGGTCCGAGGCAAACAGATCCGCCGCGTTGACCGAGGTCCGCTCGCCGGCCAGAATGTCACAGCCCAGCAGCGGATCCTGGAAGATGGCGTCCTGCGCGGTCGCATCTCCGGCCAGAACGGACACGATGCCCTTCTTCGGCACGCCTTTCAGCTGCGCCGTCATGGTCAGGCGCCGGATATCGCCTTCGACCAGCAGCACCCGTTTGCCGATCCCGACAAAGTTCTGCGCCAGCGCCAGCGCGTTCGTGGTTTTGCCTTCACCCGGCAGCGAAGACGTTATCACGACAACTTGCGGTGGGCGGTCCACATTGGACAGCATCAGCGATGTGCGCAGGTTGCGCACCGCCTCGGCGGTGGCCGAGGAGGGCTTGTCGGCGAGATATTCCAGAACCTTGCGGCGCCCGCGGGCCGGGAAGACCGGGATCTGGCCCAGAACGCTGTAGCCGGTCTTGCGTTCCAGTTCCCGCGCGGATCGATAGCCTTTGCTCCGCGCCTCGATCAACAACACGATGGCCGCGCCCAGCATGACACCCAGAATGGCCGAAAGCGCCAGGATCAGGGATTTTTGCGGTTCGGATGGATCGCTGGGGATCACTGCGCGCGACAGTTGTCGGCTGTCGGCTTTCTGGATGCCTTCCTGCGCCGATGTCTCTTTCAGCCGGGCCAGGAAATACTCGTACAGCAGCCGCACCGCTTCGGCTTCGCGCGCCAGTTGCTGCAGGGTGATCAGATCCGCGCTCTGCTGTGCGATTTGCTGGCCCAGTTCGTCGGCCGATTGCGTCAGGGCCTGAACCTGCTGTGTCGCCCGCCGGGCCTCAAGCGCGGTGCGCGCCATCAGGCGCTGAAAGGCGGTGTCGAAGGCGGCTTCACCGGTGCCGGAGTCGTCGATCCCGTCGAACAAGCGTTGCAACTGCGGGTCCTGGCTGACCTCGGTCTGTGCCGCGCGGCCGTCGGCCGCGCCCAGGGCGTCGAACCGGACCTGTGCCGCCGCACGGGTCGCCTCGGCCGACACGCGGCGTTCGCGCAGATCCTTCAGCTGAACCTCCTGCGCTTGCAGGGCCTCGGGTGAGATCAGGGCCGTTGTGGAGTTGAACTCGTTGACCTTCGCCTCGGCGGTTTCCAGCTCGATCTGCAACTCGGCAACCCGGTCGGTCAGCCACGCAGTCGCCTGTTCGGTGGCGTCGAACTTCACTTCGATCTGGTTCAGCACATACAGCTCGACAATGGTGTCCGCGATCAGGGCCGACTTTTGCGCCGCTTCCGTCTCGACCGTCACATTGAACACCAGGCTCTGCGGGATGTTGCGCACCGAGACCTTCTTCAGCAGGGCAGAGATCACATCGTCCCGGAGCAGCTGTTTGGCCAGCGCCTCGGGCACCGGCTCGGGGCTCCCGGTGTCAAACAGCGATTTGACAAACTGCTTCGCCCCTTCGAGTGCCGAGACCGGCAGAAGGGCTGCGTTGAACTCCGGATCGGATATCAGATCCAGCCGGTCCACAACCTTGCCCATCAGACCGCGGGACTTCAGCACCTCAAGCTCGGAATTGACCTCGGCCGTATCGCCCGCCAGGCCGCCCACCACGCTTTGCAGATCCACTACGCTGGCCTGCTCGGTCTCAAGCATGACCACGGCGGTGGATCGGTAGAGCGGCACGGCGGCGACAAAGGCGTAATACGCTCCGAACAAAATCGCCACGGCGGTGGTCAGGGCCATGATCCACTTGCCGCGCCACAAGGTGCCCAGCAAGGCGCCCAGATCGATCATGTCGTCCTCGGGACCGTCCGAGGCTGCGGGTCGCCCTGCCTTGAGATGCGTGTCGTGTATCGGAGTTTGCTTCATATCAAGCTAAAAATCCCAAATGCCGGACACACGCAGAACGCGTGTGCTGACGCTCTGTACAGGCCCCAAAGGCAAGAATAAAGGGCCGCGCGCCCCTTTACCGCCCCGTCCGCAGAAGCACCGCCGAGGCCGTCAGGGAAATGATCTTCAGGTCCGTCACAAAGCTGCACCGATCCAGATAATCAACGTCCATCGCGACCCGTTCGCCATAGCTGATATCGTTGCGACCCGAGACCTGCCACAACCCGGTGATCCCCGGTTTTTGCGCCAGATAGGCCGAAGCCGAGCTGCCGTATTTGACCAGTTCGATGGCCACCACAGGGCGCGGGCCGACAAAGCTCATCTCGCCTTTGAGCACATTCCAGATCTGCGGCAGCTCATCCAGGCTGGTCTTGCGCAGAATGTGGCCCAGCCGGTTGATCCGTGGATCATGCGTCAGTTTGTGATCGCGCTCCCATTCCGCCGCAGCCTCCGGGTTGGCGTCCAGATAGCTCTGCAACCGGGCCTCGGCATCGACGACCATGCTGCGAATCTTCCAGCATTTGAAGGGCTTGGCATCCTGGCCCACGCGCGTGTGCCCAAAAAACCCCGGACCCCCATCCCGGCGCACAAGACACCACAGTACCAAAATCACCGGCGCAACAACCGGCAACAGCAGCACCGCAAACACGATGTCAAAAACACGCTTGCCCAGCCCGGAATAAAATCTCCACGGCTTCGAGCGCGCAACCGGCCGCGCCGCAGACCTGTCCTGAGAAGACGTAGAAGAAGAAAAATCCAACATCAAAAAATCCAGAAATCTCAGAGCAACCGCTCATAGCTCAATCAAGCACTCAAACAACCAACCCGATAAACCCACATCCAAAAAAGTTTAAGACGGAAATCAACCTGCCCCCAAAAAAATCCCCAACACGATCATTTGTTGCGCAACTGC
>NZ_JBDZYG010000035.1:0-7063 GCF_040329455.1 Ruegeria sp. SCP11
TTTCCATGACTGATCCTCCGATCCGCCATGCCCACCCACAACGACAACCCGACGTTGACGCGGTCCAATATCACAGGATGCTGCGATTGCTCCGAGGTCCTCTCAGAGCCCAAGATGGCGGGCGCTGCAATCTTTACGATTGTCGGCTTTATTGCAATACAACCGATGCTACCAACAACAAACCAATAGAGATCACCCCTCATGCATCTTCCCTCGCCCCAAGCCGTTGTGTTCGACATGGACGGCCTGTTGCTCGATACCGAACGTGTATACTTCGAGGGCTTCCGCACCGCGCTTGCCGCTCTCGGATTGCCGCAGGATGACGATCTGTTTCGGCGGCTAGTTGGCACGAACCGTGTGCTGGGACGTCGACTGTTGACGAATGGGCTTTCGGGACGCGTCACACTGGAGGAATTCGATGCCGTCTGGGACGACGAAATCGCGAAACGGCTAGCAGATTGCATCCCCGTCAAACCTGGTGCGCGCGCGGTGGCAATGCACCTGCGCGAACGGGGTATCCCTTACATCATCGCCACCAGCACCCAGACAGAAAAGGCGCATTTGCATCTCGACCGGGCGGGCCTCAGCGAGCTTTTTCAAGACGTAGTAGGCGGCGATCAGGTCGCGGCCAGCAAGCCTGCGCCGGATATCTATCTTCATGCTACTACACGTCTGGGTCACGATCCGGCAATCTGCGTTGCGTTCGAAGATTCGCCCAACGGCGTCCGCGCGGCGCACGCGGCAGGCCTCATTACGGTGCAGGTCCCCGATATTGTCGCCCCCGATGCCGAACTACGCGCACTCGGGCATTTTATTGCCAGCGACATCATCGCCGGAGCGCGCGAGGTTGGGCTAATGGTAAATCAGGAATAGGAAGCTGACGTTGGCGTATCGACAACCAACGGCAGCAGAGTCCGCACTCCGGACGTTACTGTCGTCTGAGCTGGCTCAATGTCCCACTGAAACCGTCAGGTGACCGCTGTGAGCCCTTTCGCGACCTTCAATCGATGTCACACAAGTGATGACTTTGCAGAAATCGAAAGTGCCGTTTGACCCAACCCTGCCATTTCTATCGCAGATGAACTCAGCTAGGTTCAGGTCTGGAGGGGCATCATGAGAGCTGGTGATATTAGGATCGAAGTTGTGACAGACTTGGCCGAGGCACCCGGCTGGATCGACATGAAAATCGAATACCTAAATTTCGCTGTAGCGCGTCACGAAGAGGCCACCGGACAACTTGTCGATCCAGAGGAGCAACTTCGCCAGACTGTCGCGCAAATCGATGAATTTCTCGGCCCAGACGGACGTTTCATCGTCGCGCGAAGTTCTGAAGGCGAACTGATTGGCATGGTGCTTTTGCACAAACTTCCGAACTACAAGGGAGAGATAAAACGACTATTCGTGAGACCACAAGCCCGCCGAATGGGCCTCGCCAAACGGTTGATGGATAGGCTGGAAGCAGAGGCACGAAAGATGGGTCTTTTATCGCTCTATCTGGACACGAGCAGCGGGCTTCGGGAAGCGATAGCCTTCTACCAGTCGCTAGGTTTCCAGGACGCACCCTTTGACCCGTCAAGTGTGCAGGACCCGGAAATAGCAAAGCATCTCGTAATCATGGAAAAGTCTCTTTAGCGCGTCGCAATTCACACAACCGTGGTGGATGAACATGGTCGCTTTGTACCGCACCGCGTGAGTTCGCAAAAGCCCCGAGTTTGCAGTCGCGGCGAATGACGGCTTTGGCGGGCCGCATTGCAGCGATGAAGGTTCTTGGCCAATGGCGGCTTGGGGCCGAAAGCCACCATTGCTGTCCATGGGAGTTCTCTTTCGGGGGCAACTCTACTCGGACATTGGTAATGTGTCTTCATTTCCCAATAGCTTTGAAACAGATCCAAAAAGCTTTGTGAAAATATCAAAATCAGGCAAGCTGGCTCCGTGGAGAATTGTGCATGCCTGATGTCGCAAGCTGGCTGGCTGAACTCGGCTTAGAAAAGTACGCAAGGGATTTCGACGACGTCGAAATCGATTTTGAAACTCTTCCAGAGTTAACAGAGGAAGACCTCGTAGAGCTAGGTTTGCCACTTGGCCCAAAACGCAAGGTTTGGGCTGCTATCCAACGCCTTAGTGGAGAGCTGAAGGAGCCGTCAGAGCGTGCCTTTGCGCCGGTGGAAAATGGCGGTGACAGCACGCCGAGCTCCGAAGGTGAGAGAAGGCAACTCACTGTGATGTTTGTGGATCTGGTAGGATCAACGGCCCTTTCGGCACAACTGGATGCCGAAGAAATGTCCACCATTATCAGGACCTATCAAAATGCGGTTGCCGGTGAAATTGCTCGTTTCGAAGGTCATGTCGCCAAGTTTATGGGTGACGGTGTCATTGGTTATTTCGGCTGGCCCAGGGCGCATGAGGACGAAGCCGAAAGAGCGGTGCGGGCAGGCCTTGCGGTTGTTCAAGCCGTGCGAAATCTCAATTTAGGAGGGCAAGTGATCTCCTGCAGGGTCGGAATTGCAACCGGTATTGTTGTCGTCGGTGAGCTTGTGGGAAGAGGCACGGCGCTGGAGCAAACGGTTGTTGGCGACGCGCCTAACCTCGCAGCGCGGCTCGAAGCACAAGCGGGTTCCGGAGAAGTTTTGGTTTCAGAGGCAACACAGGCTTTGATCACCGGCGCTTTTGAAATGGAAGCGACAGAACCTTTGTCGCTGAAAGGAATTGATGGACCGGTGGCGGCCTTTAGGGTTCTTGGCGAACAGGACCAGGAAAGCCGCTTTTCTCTGCGCTCGGACGGCATGACGCCTCCACTGGTGGGTAGGGACCAGGAACTGGCACTGTTGCTTGAGCGATGGAAAACGGCACGTGACGGAGAGGGGCAAGTCGTACTTCTGGTTGGCGAAGCTGGAATCGGTAAGTCGCGCATCATGCGCGCCCTGGAAGACGCGATTGGAAACGAGTCACACACGCGGTTGATGTATCAGTGTTCTCCCTTTCACGGTGACACTGCGTTCTGGCCCGTCACCCAGCAATTGCACCGCGCTGCGAGGTGGTCCCGGGACGATGACAACGAAGCGCGGCTGACCAAGCTTGAAACACTTTTTGACCGTGATGACATGCCAATCATCGCGAAACTGGTTGGCCTGGACGGAGCCGAACGATACGGCACAAGTGATCTTTCGCCTGCCGCGTTACGTTCCGAGACGTTGGACGTCTTGTCCCGGCAAGTTCTGAAATTAGCCGAACAGCAGCCCGTGGCATTTTTTCTCGAAGACGCGCATTGGATTGATCCGACGACACTGGAATTGTTGGAATTGACAATTGACGTGATCGAGGATGCGCCGGTGTTGATCGTGTTGACATCGCGCCCGGACAATCAGCCCGATCTCGCGGCGCACCCACATGCGACACGGCTTGCGTTGAACAGGCTGGGACGCGCAGGTGTTGATGCAATTGTCGAACGACTTGGCGGACGAAAGCTGAACCGCGAGACAGTAGAGGCGATCATTGAGCGGACAGATGGCATCCCCTTGTTTGTGGAAGAACTTACCAAGGCGGTGGTTGAGAGTGGCCAAACGGCAATTCCCGCTTCGCTCCACGACTCGCTGATGGCGCGGCTGGATCGCACGCCAAAAATCAAGGAGATCGCGCAATCAGCGGCCTGTATCGGACGAGAGTTTGATCTGGGCCTTTTGGTGGTTGCGACAGAAGGCCAAGAGGACGAGTTGCGGGAAGGTCTGGCAGGGTTGGCATCGGCCGAGTTGGTATTTCGACGCGGTGTGGGCGAAAACGAACGTTATGTGTTCAAGCATGCGCTGGTGCGCGATGCAGCCTATGAAAGCCTTCTTTTGTCACGGCGACGCGTGGTACATGAGCGGCTTGCCGCAGCACTTGGAAATGTTGCGCCACCGGAAATTGTCGCTCGTCACGCCGAGGCTGCCGGTCTGACTGACAAAGCCATAGAGCTATACCGCGAAGCTGGCAGCTTAGCTGTTAAACGTCCGGCTTTTCGCGAGGCTGCGTCGCATTACCAATCTGCTCTGCGCTTGCTTGAGCAGGAAGGAAACAGGCATAGCGAGGCGTTATCAGTTGCAGCAAAGCACAGTGTGACATTGATCGGTGCGGAAGGCTACACCGCCAATGAAACGATAAAGGCTTTTGAACGCGCGCGCCAATTGCTTGATGGATTTGATGATGCGCCAGAGTGGCCAGTCATACGATACGGGGAGTGGGTCAGTCGCTATGTCAGCGCCTCGCTGCCTGAAGCGGAAGCTATTGGGCACGCGGTTTTGAATGATATCGACATTAGTGATCAGCACAGGTTCCGAAGTGTCGCAAATCGAATGGTCGCGACTTCAAGGACAATGATGGGCAGGTTTACCGACAGTCTGCCGTATTACCAAAATGCCCTCAATGCCTACGATTCGTCGCGCGATTCCGATCAGGCTAACCGCTTCGGTACCGACGGAGGTGCGACCGCGAACGTTTATCTGGCTTTGACGCACTGGTGCCTTGGCAACATTGACATCGCATATTCTCACGCTGGGAACGCGACTGCGACAGGGTATCAACCGGGGCATCCTGCGCTCAGCCGGGCTTATATTCTGGGTCACATTTGCTACCTGAAATATTTGAACCGCGACTCCGACGCTCTTCAATGGTCAAACAATGTGCTTGCTGTCGCGGATCAGGCACAGATCGATATCTGGCGCAGGATTGGCCTGACAACACGTGCTGCTATTCACGCGGATCGTGGCGATTTTGAAGCGGCCCTGGTAGATGCCGATGACTGTCTTGCGGCGCTGATCAAGGCGAATACGCTGTTGTTCACTGGTTTTCCAATGCGCGCAAGAGCACGTGCTTATATCGGTCTGGGAAAGCTGGACCAGGCCGAAAATGCACTCGCGGCAATCGAACCGATGATGGAAAGAACCAGCCAGAGGTGGGATGAGGCGGATACTTATTGTGCTCGGGCGGAACTTGCATTGGCCTTTGGCGATCCTGACAAAGCGGAAAGATGTTACCGTGAAGCCATCAGGATTGCTCAGGGGCAATCAGCGCTTAGCTGGGAAAGACGCGCAGCGATCCCGCTCGCTCACTTGATGGCAGACCGCGGTGCCATATCAGAAGCACTTAAGCTATTGGCTGACGTGCAGAACAAGTTTCGCAATCGCGTTCAGTGTAGCGATCACAACGCAGCATTAGAGCTCCTCACTGTTCTGGAGAGGTCTTAATTACTCGTGTCATCGAACCCAGTGAATACAAGATTTAGCTTGAAGTAGAACAAACATAGTCTCGCCGGTCTTGTCAGAAGAACTTGGCTTGTGGCGTGTATCCGCGCGGGAATGGTTGGGCCGCGCGTTGCGAATACGGGGCGGAAGTGACGACGGTAGTTTCTACATGGCTGGTGTCTATTCGCTTTTGGGCGATACGGATCTAGCTCTGAATGTGCTCGAACGTACTGCCAAAGATGCAGGACCGGACGTGCTTCAATGGCTATCGGTCGATCCGGATCTTGATGCGATCTGCGACCATCCCCGCTTCCGGGAGTTGATGAAACAAGACTAGCCTAAACGAGAAACTTACTCGTAACTTTGCTAAAATTGCTGATTTAGATGCATGCATACATATGGTTATGAGTAGCCTAATCTGACTGGTCCGGTTTGATTTTTAGTTTAGGCTGGAAGGTCATTCTTCAAGTGAAACCCTTCCAATCTAGTTTGAATATTGAGTGTTCCCCATCCAAGCCTTTGAGCGGAATCGTCATCGGGTCACGGAAATGAAATTCATTCGACCCGCCAACCATGATCCGCGTGGCATCTGATACACAGATATCACTTGGGGCAGCCAGTGACGCGATGCGGGCGGCTTTGTTTACCACTGTCCCAAAGTGATCGGCGTCAGAAGTAATCACTTCGCCGGTATGCAATCCAATGCGTACTTGCAATTTTGGTTCAGCGGATTCAGCTGCGTTGGCCTGCTGAATATTCTGCGCCGCCAGCAGGGCGGCCCTTGCGGAGGCGAAGGTAGACATGACACCATCACCAAGCGATTTCACCAATTGCCCACCGCTATCGACGATATGGGTCTCGACCAGCTTGAGGTGCCTGCGCACAGAATCGGTCCAGAGTGTATCCCCTATCGTTTCAGCAATCGTCGTACTGTCGGCTATATCTGTGAACATCACAGTCGCTATTCCGCTTTGCCCAAGCTCGTAGGGAGTAGACAGAGCAGCATCTAGAAGTTCTTCAAAACCTTTTGCCTCGTAGCCGAAGCCTTCGACATTATTGACCGGAATGGAATTGTGAACGTGCACGATTTTCCAGGAACCCTTATCGAGTTTCAGAATGACGGTGGAGCGCAATTGCGCCGATTGTCCCGTTTCAATCGCGTCGATCGTTGCTTGCCACTCTACCCAACCGAGGGAGCCGAATTCAAATCCACGAATTTCTTCCGGGTCCCATCGGAACCGGGGGACCTCCTGAATGTACTGCGCAATGCCGCGACGCAGCGCATCATCCCGCCACGACTCGCCCTCGTCAGAGCCAAAATAGGACAACGCGGCATCGTCGGAGAAAAGATGCACGACCGTTTCGCCATCGCCGCGCCCATACGCTTTGATCCAACGTTCCACTATGGCTGCAAGTTCTGGCGAAGGTCGTATCGTATCTGTCATCGAATGAATGATAGCAACCACCACATCTTACGCATAGCACTGTTAAAAAAGAGAGCTAATGAAAGCCAGCTGTGGCGGCGGAGCGGAACGCCGCGGGTGGCGCAACAGATTACCCACGGCATCGACCCAGTCGGAAATTAAGCCGTCACGCAAAGAACACTTTCGAGACAACTCTATCTGGCGGCTAGGTCCCGCGATTTGTGAATTCGCAAGATTCAGGAATTTGCTCTTGCGGCGAAAGTCCGGTCTGGCGGGCCGCACCGCATCGATGAGAAGCCTCGACCAATGGCCGGTTTGGGCCGCCTGTGAAAGCGACCCAACTGCACTAGATTTCAATGGCTTCGGCGATAGCTAGAGCGTCTTCAAGTTCGACGCCCAGATATCTAACTGTGCTGTCCATCT
>NZ_JBDZYG010000036.1:0-2500 GCF_040329455.1 Ruegeria sp. SCP11
TGGTTGCGGGAGCAGGATTTGAACCTGCGACCTTCAGGTTATGAGCCTGACGAGCTACCGGGCTGCTCCATCCCGCGTCAGAGTCAGATTTGTATCATCGTTAGAGAGATTGGGGGATTTTACTAGGTTTGGCGGTGACCTACTCTCCCGGGGCTTAAGCCCAAGTACCATTGGCGCGGCAGTGCTTAACTTCCGGGTTCGGGATGGGACCGGGTGTTTCACTTGCGCTATGACCACCAAACCGAGGAAAATCCCATGTCGACTTTCCTGCTTTGCAGGAAAGCGACGTGGTGGCAGGCAGCGTATTTGCGTGCAAATGCGCGGTGCCACTCGGCTGTATAATCAGATCAACGTTGTCCAACTCAAGGTTGGTGTATGCTTTGGTCTTGTCTTTCCATTACTGGATCAAATCAAGCCTATCGGGCGATTAGTACCGGTCAACTGAACGCATTACTGCGCTTACATCTCCGGCCTATTGACGTGGTGGTCTTCCACGGCCCTCAGGGAGACCTTGTTTTGAGGGGGGCTTCCCGCTTAGATGCCTTCAGCGGTTATCCTGTCCGATCATAGCTACCCAGCACTGCCGTTGGCACGACAACTGGTCCACCAGTGGATCGTTCACCCCGGTCCTCTCGTACTAGGGGCAACTCCTCTCAAGTCTCCTACACCCACGGCAGATAGGGACCGAACTGTCTCACGACGTTCTAAACCCAGCTCACGTACCTCTTTAAACGGCGAACAGCCGTACCCTTGGGACCTGCTCCAGCCCCAGGATGAGATGAGCCGACATCGAGGTGCCAAACACTGCCGTCGATATGGACTCTTGGGCAGTATCAGCCTGTTATCCCCGGCGTACCTTTTATCCGTTGAGCGATGGCCCTTCCACTCGGGACCACCGGATCACTATGGCCGTCTTTCGACTCTGCTCGACTTGTCAGTCTCGCAGTCAGGCTGGCTTCTGCCATTGCACTCAACGAGCGATTTCCGACCGCTCTGAGCCAACCTTCGCGCGCCTCCGTTACGCTTTAGGAGGCGACCGCCCCAGTCAAACTACCCGCCACGCAGGGTCCCGGATCCGGATAACGGACCGCGGTTAGACATCAAGAGTGCGAAGGGTGGTATCTCAAGGGAGGCTCCACGGATACTTGCGTTTCCGCTTCAAAGCCTACCACCTATCCTGCACATCACAATCCTGATGCCAGTGCGAAGCTGTAGTAAAGGTGCACGGGGTCTTTCCGTCTAACCGCGGGAAGCCTGCATCTTGACAGGCAATTCAATTTCGCTGAGTCGATGTTGGAGACAGCGGGGAAGTCGTTACGCCATTCGTGCAGGTCGGAACTTACCCGACAAGGAATTTCGCTACCTTAGGACCGTTATAGTTACGGCCGCCGTTTACCTGGGCTTCAATTCAAGGCTCTCACCTCTCCTTTTAACCTTCAGGCACCGGGCAGGCGTCAGACCCTATACGTCGTCTTGCGACTTCGCAGAGCCCTGTGTTTTTAATAAACAGTCGCCACCCCCTGGTTTGTGCCCCCAGCCCCTAGTTGCCTAGGAACCGGGCCTCCTTCTCGCGAACTTACGGAGGTATTTTGCCGAGTTCCTTCAACATCGTTCTCTCAAGCGCCTTGGTATGCTCTACCAGTCCACCTGTGTCGGTTTAGGGTACGGTCTGATGGAGGGCTATTTCCAGGAACCACTCAGCAGCCCAATCAATCCGATAAGATTGAACTACACCTGTGATCCGTCACATCCTCCTGGCCTAGGAATATTAACCTAGTTCCCATCGCCTACGCCTTTCGGCCTCGGCTTAGGGGCCGGCTTACCCTGCTCAGATTAGCTTTAAGCAGGAACCCTTGGACTTTCGGCGAGAGTGTCTCTCACACTCTTTGTCGCTACTCATGTCATCATTCTCACTAGTGATCTCTCCACCGGATCCCTCACAGGCCGGCTTCATCGAAAGAACTCTATCCGTCATTACACCCACTAGGGATGCAAATACGGATGAGTTCTATGTCACACTACGCTCTGCTACCATGCCTTACGGCATCCTAAGCTTCGGCTCATGGCTTGAGCCCCGTTACATCTTCGCCGCAGGACAACTTATTTAGACCAGTGAGCTGTTACGCTATCTTTAAAGGATGGCTGCTTCTAAGCCAACCTCCTGGTTGTTTTGGTCGTCCCACCTGCTTTCCCACTTAGCCATGAATTGGGGGCCTTAGCTGTAGGTCAGGGTTGTTTCCCTCTCCACTACGGACGTTAGCATCCGCAGTGTGTCTGCCATCTAGTACTCCCGGGTATTCGGAGTTTGGTTAGGATCAGTAAGCCTGTGGGGCCCCATTACCCATCCAGTGCTCTACCCCCCGGGGTATTCGGATGACGCTCTACCTAAATAGATTTCGCAGAGAACCAGCTATCTCCGAGTTTGATTGGCCTTTCACCCCTAGGCACAGCTCATCCCGATCCTTTTCAACGGATGTGGGTTCGGTCCTCCAGTAAGTGT
>NZ_JBDZYG010000037.1:0-4950 GCF_040329455.1 Ruegeria sp. SCP11
TGTGCTGTCGAAGAACGCATAACGCAACTGACCATCCAGATAGAGTTGACTATCGGCCAGCCACAACGCGCTCAGCGTCACATCGTAGGCGTCGGTGTCGATCTTGCCGTCGGCCAATGACGTTTCGCTGTCGGTCGACAGTGTTGTTGCACCGAACTCAAGCCCACCGATCAGTGCGCCGCCGCCGATCTCGGCAAGGGGCAGGCTGGCGCCGACACGCAGGCCGCCGCTGGTCGTTTCATTCGTGCGATCACCAGAGGTATAGCGGTCGCGCCCACCTTCAGCGTTCAGCCAGACCAATGGTTGATCTGTAGAGCTGAGTTCGCTCAGGGATCGGCTGACTGTGTTCGCGTCTTCCGCACCAGTTCTGCCGATCAGTCGACGCAACGCCCCATCCAGTGCCATATGGTCGCTGAACTGCTGGATGCCGGCCGCAAGGAATGCGCGGTTCGGATTCAGGTACACCCCACCGTTCTCAGCGAAGGGGGAAAGAATGAATTCACCGGTTGCCGGATCGTAGTCGAGCAGGAAGGTATAGGCACCTCCAACGATTGCGCCTTCTCCGCCTTTGGTCACAAAATCACCGTTCACCAGACGGAAGTCGTTGGCAGAACTCGAGTCGGAAATTGTGGCAAGCGCATAGGTCTGGAGATTTGCAAGAGTACCGGATTTCTGAACCTGCAGGCCTTGTTGTGCTCCTGAACTGTCGCCTGTCACAATCAACTGGTCGTTGGTTCCAGCATCAAAATCGACATCGAGCGCCACAGTGCCGGACCCCGTCAGATCACCGCCAATGGTCAGGCGATCACCCCCGCTTCCGTCCGCCAAACTGATAAGTCCATCGTTGTTAACTTCGCCTACGACACTGACCGTCCCCGATCCGCCAAAACCGGCCAAGAAACGGCTGGTCGCGTCGGTCCGCAGGTTGCTGTTCAAAGACTGGTCCGCCTCTCCTGCTGCGATGGTCGATCCGTTGTTTGCCGCGAGAGAATTAATGTTTGATGCTGAACTATCCAGAGTCAGGACACTTCCATTGTCTGCCGTCAGGTTTTCCCAATTGGTGAACAGAGCGCCATCTAGATTGCCGTTGAAGGCCGAAAAGGTCAGCGTATCCTGCGTGCCAAGGCCGCCATCGAACAGGGTTGCCGCGCTGATATTCGCCCCCCCTTCAATCGTCAGCGCGTCAGTACCATCACTCAGCAGCACCTCACCGGCAATTGCTGATCCCGACCGCAGAATGACATGGCTATTGCCGCCATCACCGTCGACAATCGCCTCGCCAGACAAGGACGAGACCGACGCACCGCTTTCAAGAGTGATCACACTAGACCCGCCAGAGTTTGTTCGGACGTCAATCGCTGCACTCGCCCCCGCCGTAACGGTGCCGCCAACATTTACCCGCAACGCGCCATCGCCAAAGTTGCGGGCGTAAATCCCCCGAAAATCGCCGCTGACGACACCGGAGGTGCTGATGGTAAGATCTCCATTGCCTTCGTTTCTGGCGTAAACTCCTATGCCGTTGGTGCCGATTGCCCCCCCGGTCGCAATCGTCAAAGCACCGCTACCTTGATTGATTGCAGTCACCCCTGTGTACGTACCTGTTACGGTCCCTGTGTTCGCGATTGATAGATCTGTGCCAAGCGTCCTGTTCAACGCGAATATTCCATTCCGCCCAGTCGTCGTGACAACTGCCGAGGAAATCGTCAGCGCGCCGCTGCCATCGTTAAGTGCAACGATTCCGTCATCTCCGCTGGTGACCGTGCCACCCTGCGTGTTGACCGAGAGATCTGTGCCACCTTCGTTGCGCGCGATCACACCATTGCCAACGGTGCCAGTGACGTCCGACGTCGAAATCGTCAGCGCACCACTGCCCCGGTTGGTGGCTGCAATACCGGTTGCGCCTGTGACTGTCCCCGCAGCGGTGATCGACAAGTCAGTTCCCGAGGCGGCATTAAGAAGGTACATTCCCTCTTCGTTCGTTCCAGTGACGTTGTTGACGGAAACCGTCAGTGCGCCGGTGCCCTGGTTTCGTGCGTCGATCCCTTTTGTGACCGCACTGATCGTTCCGGTGGATGTGACCGAGAGGTTCGCGCCATAGTTGGCCAGGTTCAGCCCGTTCAGGCGGGTTGAGGTCACGTCCGCGGTCGAAACGGTCAAATCTCCGGTGCCGGTGTTTCGCGCGGAAATCCCACGCCAGTTGCTTGTTACCAGCCCGCTTGTCGTGATCGAAAGATCGGTGCCTGTGTTACCGGCGTAGATGCCCGAATTGTTGGCGGTTCCGGTGACGTTCGCCGCAGAGATCACCAGTGCGCCTGCTCCATAGTTACGGGCATTGATCCCGTACCCATCCGTTGTACTGATCGCGTCCCCGACATCGATGGTCATATTTCCGGTTCCGCGGTTGCTGGCAGAGATCGCATCACGACCGCCCGTAACGGTCCCCGATGCCGTGACCGATAGATCGGTGCCGGAGCCGTAGTTTGCCGCCCGTATCCCAAAGCTATTGGTTCCAGTCACGTCCGCGGTTGAGATTGTCAGGGCCCCGCTGCCATTGTTAATGGCAGCAATCCCCCGATTGCCACCGATCACCCGGTCCGTTGTGCTGATGGAAAGATCGCCGCCGGAACTCGTCGCGTAAATGCCGTCACCTGTCGCGCCGCCTGAGACACTCGCCGTCGAGATTGTCAGCGCACCGCTACCGGAATGTCGGGCAACAATGCCGGAGCGCCCTCCGGTAACGATCCCGGACGTCGTGATTGAAAGGTCCGTGCCACGGTCGTTTCTGGCATAAATCCCATCATCCGACGCGCCGCTTATATCCGCCGCTGTGATCGAGAGGCTCCCCGGCGAAAACACACCGTAGTTTCGCGCATAGATACCGTTGCGCGCTCCGCTAAGCGTGCCTGTCGTGGTCACCGTCAAATCGCCGCCGCCATAAACGACAGTCCGAAGCGCGTCATTGGTCCGCGAAAGGACTGTTGACCCGTTGTTGTCGGTAAAGGTCACACCCGAATTGCTGAAAAGATCAATGGCGTTTGCAGAATTGAAAGGCTCAATGCCAAAGCCCAGCGCCGTTTCTACAAATATGGGGGCGCCGTTGATGATCGTCACACTGATGTCGTTGATCGGATCAGCCGGTCCGGAACATAAAAAAATGCCGGGGACTTGCGGGACGCAGCTACCCGCAAGCGCGGAGCTTGTAGGCAGAAGTGTGGTCGCGCCAAGTGCCGCCGCAGAAACGCCCGACGGTATGCGCCCTAATGCTGGAGCGAAACTTGCCACATGCCCCTTATACTTTGTCATCCGACCGCCACGGAGACGGATTGCTCGATAGTGGGGCAGGCTCGTGCTCTTATCTGTTTTACTCATTATGTCCGTACCAATACTGATTAAATTATTGAGTTTTCTATGTTTGCTTCGGCAGGGTGATCAGCGTCGCAGCCTCAGGGGTGCCGGGGGCTGCAGCCATAGGGCAGAGGTGACCCGGCAGTAGCTCGAGGTCATAAATCTCAGCCACCGCGCCATCTATCCGTAGCCAGTCCACACACGCCTTGGTCTCAAGATCTATTATCTGGAGCCCGCACCATGGCGCGCTGTCGGCCTCGGCTAGACGGGCCTCAAGCTCCAGCCCCTCGAACCGCTTGTAACGGGGCTTGGACAGGCCGACGAAGGCGTAACGACCGTGCACGGCCAGACCACGCGCAAAACCGGGGCAAAAAACATGCGGCTCAAAACGACCCTTGCCGTTCCGGTCGAACTCCACTGTGCCCAGCTCGCCACGCCCGGAATTCAGCAGCCATAACCGTCCGTCATGCCATCGCGGCGAATGCGGCATCGACAGGTTGTCGCAAACGATGTCTCCCGTCTGGACGTCAATAACGATGCCCCCATCCGCACGCCGGTCGCGCCAGCCGTCGATCGTGTTCGAACGGCTGACGGCTGTGACGTATCGGGGGTACCCGTCCTTCATCGCCAACCCGTTCAGGTGGCAACGATCCTCATCCACCAGCGATGAGATGAACGGGGGCCGCCAGACCTCACGAAAGCTGTGGCGCGGGTCCGGTGTTGCGAGGCAATTATATCGCGTGTTGACGAAGATCGCCCTGCCCGAAGCGTCAATGCCAAGGTCGTGCAAGTCCAGCCGCCCGGTGAACTCGCTCTGACGCGGCATGAAGGCGGCGTCGAACAGATCATTCACGCGCTCTTGCGGTTCCAGCACGTTCTGCAGGTGCAGAATTTGGTCATCCGCTGCCAGCGACAAACCGTGCGCCCCATGACGGTGAATGCCCATTGGTCGGGGGAAAGCCATCTGATGGATGTTGATCCCACCGCCCGGCTTGACCCCCACAATGTAAAGGAACCCCGACTGATAGGATGAAAAGGCAATGGACAGCCCAAGCCCTCCAAGCCGATCGGCCAGACCCGCTGAGATCGAATAGTCAACTTTGGATGTCTCCGGAGAAGAAATCGCTGTGTCGCTCTCATGCCTGCCGCCAAGGTTTTGGGGACAGATGGAGGTCTGCTCTATCGTGTTTTGCATACTCAAATAAGCCTTATTGGCATTCGAATTACTTTTTTGACGCCTTATTAATTGCTTCACCCGCTTCAACTGCGTTTGAAGCCATCTCATTCCTCATTCGGGCTTGATGTTGTCTGTGCGGGGCCACGCGAATAGCGTTGCATCAGCGTGGCCCCGGCGCCTGTTGGATGAGAGTTGCCGAAAATGTCCGGACTTATTCCAGAAGACCCTTTTCCTGATAGTATTTGAGCGCGCCCGGATGAATGGGCGCTGAGAGACCAGCCGTTACCATTTCCTCTTTGGTCAGGTTGGCGAAGGCTGGGTGGAACGTGCGAAAATCGTCGAAATTCTCGAAGATGGACGACACCAAAGCATAGACCGCCGCATCAGATACGTTGGCCGATGTCACAAGTGTTGCACCGACCCCAAAG
>NZ_JBDZYG010000038.1:0-4460 GCF_040329455.1 Ruegeria sp. SCP11
TCAGCTGCGTCTTGGTATGCGTCCATTGGGGGGCATGTGCAGACGAGGTTTCGGTCGCCGTATGCGTTGTCGACGCGGTTGACGGGGGACCAGTATTTGTCGACGCCCATGGAGCCCGGCGGGAAGCAGGCTTGCTCGCGGGTGTAGGGGCGGTCCCAGTCGCCGACCAGATCGCGCACCGTGTGGGGGGCGTTTTTCAGCGGGTTGTTCTCCGCGTCGATCTTGCCGTCGATGATGTCCTGCGCCTCGGCCCGAATGGACAGCATCGCGTCGCAGAAACGGTCGAGTTCCGCCATGGGTTCCGATTCCGTCGGCTCGACCATCAGGGTTCCGGCAACCGGCCAGGACATGGTCGGGGCGTGGAAGCCTGAATCGACCAGACGTTTGGCGATGTCGTCGACGGTGACATGCGCCTCGGCGTCCAGCGGACGGGTATCGAGGATGCATTCATGCGCCACACGGCCCGTTTCCGAGGTGTAGAGGATCGGATAGGCATCGCTCAAGCGCGCGGCGATGTAGTTGGCGTTCAGGATCGCCACCTTGGTCGCCTGGGTCAGACCCGCGCCACCCATCAGCAGCACATAGGCCCAGCTGACCGGCAGAATGGACGGCGAGCCGAACGGCGCCGCCGAGACCGGACCCACGGCGGTGCCGTATTCCGGGTGGCCGGGCAGATGCTCGGTCAGGTGCGCCTTGACGCCGATCGGACCCATGCCGGGGCCGCCGCCGCCATGCGGGATGCAGAAGGTCTTGTGCAGGTTCAGGTGGCTGACGTCGCCGCCAACATCCCCGGGACGCGCCAGACCGACCATGGCGTTCATGTTGGCGCCGTCGATATAGACCTGACCGCCGTGATCATGGGTGATCTGACAGACCTCCTGCACGGTGGTCTCGAACACGCCATGGGTCGAGGGGTAGGTGATCATGCAGGCGGCCAGATGATCGGAATGCTTCTCGGCCTTGGCGCGGAAATCCGCGAGGTCGATATTGCCGTTCTCATCTGCCTGCACCGGCACAACCTGCCAGCCCACCATCTGCGCCGAGGCCGGGTTGGTGCCATGCGCCGAGGTCGGGATCAGGCAGACATTCCGCTGCCCTTCGCCGCGGGCGAAGTGGTAGTTGCGGATGGTCAGCAGGCCCGCATATTCGCCCTGCGCGCCCGAGTTGGGCTGCTGCGAGATCGCGTCATAACCGGTGATCTGACACAGCTTGTCGTTTAGATCCGCAATCATCTCGTGATAGCCCTGCGCCTGATCTTGCGGCACAAACGGGTGCAGATTGCCGAACTCGGGCCAGGTGACCGGGATCATCTCGATCGTGGCGTTCAGCTTCATGGTGCAGGACCCCAGCGGGATCATCGCGCGGTCCAGCGCCAGATCACGGTCGGCCAGACGGCGCATATAGCGGGTGATCTCGGCCTCGGCCCGGTTCTGGTGGAAGATCGGGTGGGTCAGATAGGTGCTTTCGCGTAGCGCGTAATCGGGCAGGCGGTACTGCTTGTTCGAGCTGTCATCCTTGCGGTCGATGCCGAAGGCACCCCAGACGGCCTCGATGGTCTCGGGGCGGGTCTGTTCGTCCAGGCTGATGCCGACCTTGGTGTCGCCGACCTTGCGCAGGTTGACGCCACGGGCCACGGCGGCCTCCATGACCGTCTTCTGCAGATGGCCGACCTCAACCGTGATGGTGTCGAAGAACACTTCCGGCTCAACCGAGAAGCCCGCCTCTTCCAGACCAGCAGCCATGCGCGAGGTCTTGCGGTGCACCGATTGCGCGATGGCCTTGATGCCGTCGGGGCCGTGATACACGGCATACATCGAGGCAATGACGGCCAGCAGCGCCTGCGCGGTGCAGACGTTCGAGTTGGCTTTCTCGCGGCGGATATGCTGTTCGCGGGTCTGCAGCGACAGGCGGTAGGCCTTGTTGCCGCGGCTGTCGATGCTGACACCGATGATCCGGCCCGGCATCGAGCGCTTCAGCTTGTCGGTGGTCGCCATGTAAGCGGCGTGCGGGCCGCCATAGCCCATCGGCACGCCAAAGCGCTGGGTCGAGCCGATGGCGATATCCGCGCCCATCTCGCCCGGTGACTTCAGCAGTGCCAGCGACAGGATGTCGGCGGCGACGATGGCGATGGCTTTGTGCTCGTGCAGTGCAGCGATTTCCTTGGTGAAGTCGCGCACATGACCGTGGGTGCCCGGGTACTGGAAGATCGCGCCAAAGACGGCGCCTGCATCCAGCGTGTCCGGATCGGCAACCTGCACGTCGATACCCAGAGGCTCGGCGCGGGTCTTGATCACCGCGATGGTCTGCGGGTGGCAGTTCTTGTCGACAAAGAAGGCCGCGTTGTTGGCCTTCGACCGCCCGCCGCGCTTGGCCATTGCCATCGCTTCGGCCGCCGCGGTGGCTTCGTCCAGCAACGAGGCGTTGGCCACGTCCAGCCCGGTCAGGTCGCTGACCATGGTCTGGAAGTTCAACAGCGCCTCAAGACGGCCCTGGCTGATCTCTGGCTGATAGGGGGTGTAGGCGGTGTACCAGGCCGGATTTTCCAGGATGTTGCGCAGGATCGGCGCCGGGGTGGTGGTGCCGTAATAGCCCTGACCGATCAGCGAGGTCAGAACCTTGTTCTTGCTCGCCACCTCTTTCATGTGGAACAGTGCATCGCGCTCGGTCATCGCCGGACCCCAGTCCAGCGGCTCTTTCTGCCGGATCGCAGGCGGGACGGTGGCGTCGATCAGCTCGTCCAGCGTCTTGAAGCCGATCACCTTGAGCATGTCGCGCATCTCGGTCGGCGACGGGCCAATGTGGCGGCGATTGGCGAAGTCATAGGCTTCGTAATCAGTCAGTTTGAAGGCCATTTCAGCGCTCCTGTCGAATAGGTCAGGTCCGGCCGGGCAGGCAGCAGCCTCCGGCGGGGGATGGGGGCCGTCCCGGAACCTGTCCGATGAACAGGTTCAGGCCCGAGCGGGTGGAGCCCCGGAAACAGGGCTCCGAAGTCGTTTAGCCGATGAAGGCTTTGTAGCCAGCTTCGTCCATCAGGTCTTCCAGCTGCGATGCGTCGCTGATTTTGATCTTGTAGATCCAGGCTTCGCCCTCGGGATCTTCGTTCAGCGAACCGGGGTTGTCGGCCAGCGCCTCGTTCACTTCGGCGATCTCGCCATCCACCGGGGCGTACAGTTCCGAGGCCGCCTTGACGGATTCGATCACGCCGATCTCGCCGCCCTTTTCGAACTCGTCGCCTGCTTCCTGCTGCTCGACGAAGACCACTTCACCCAGCTGCTCGGCGGCATGCGCAGTGATGCCCAGAGTGGCCGTGTCGCCCTCAACGGTCAGCCATTCATGCTCTTCGGAATAATAGGTTGCCATGTCTCTCTCTCCTGACTTCAACGCTTGTAATTCTGTTTGACGAAGGGCAGCGCCACGATCTCGGCCGGTTGCGCCTTGCCCCGGATGATCAGGTTCACCTTCTCGCCCGGCTCGCCATGGCCTTTGCTCACATAGCCCATTGCCACCGGGCCGCCGACCGTGGGGCCAAAGCTGCCCGAGGTGATCTGACCGATGGTGTTGCCCTCGGCGCATTGGACTTCCACGCCCTGACGGGCCGGTGCGCGGCCTTCCGGCTTGATGCCCACCAGCTTGCGCGCGGCGCCTTCGGCCAGTTCCTTCTGAACGCGATCGGCACCCGGGAAACCCCCTTCTTCCTTGCGGCGCTTCTGGATCGCCCAGCCAAGGCTGGCCTCGATCGGCGAGGTGCTCTGGTCGATGTCATTGCCATAAAGGCACAGCCCCGCCTCCAGCCGCAGGCTGTCGCGCGCGCCCAAGCCCGCCGGTTCGCAATCCTCATGGGCCAAAAACGCCTTGCTGATCTCGATGGCCTTGTCCTCGGGGATCGAGATCTCGTAGCCATCCTCGCCGGTATATCCCAGGCGCGAGATGCGGCACTCGGCGCCGTTGATGTCAGCCACGGTGGTTTCCATGAACTTCAGGTCGCGGGCGGCAGGGCAGAGCTCACCCACCACGTCCTCGGCCTTCGGGCCCTGCACAGCCACCAGAGCACGATCGAAGATCTCGGTCACTTCGACGCCGTCCAGATTGTCGCGCATATGCGGAATGTCCTGATGGCGCAGCGCCGCGTTCACCACCACAAAATAATGATCGCCCGCATTCGACACGATCAGGTCATCCATGATCCCGCCTTCGGCATTGGTAAAGAACCCGTACCGCGCCTTGCCTTCCTTCAGCGTCGCATAAGCCTGCGGGCACAAAGCTTCCAGCTTCTCACCCACATCCTCGCCCCGCAGGATCACCTGACCCATATGAGACACATCAAACAACGCCGCCTTCTCACGGCACTGCTTATGCTCACCCATAATCCCCAGCGGATACTGAACAGGCATCTCCCATCCAGCAAAATCAACCATCTTACCGCCCAACTCAACATGCAACGAATGCAAAGGCGTGCGCTT
>NZ_JBDZYG010000039.1:0-3892 GCF_040329455.1 Ruegeria sp. SCP11
GCCGCCTTTGCCGAAGAGGTGCGTGTGTACAACTGGTCCGACTATATTGACGAAGGCCTGTTGAAGAAATTCGAGGAAGAAACCGGTCTGACGCTGATCTACGACGTGTTCGACAGCAACGAGGTTCTGGAAACCAAGATGCTGGCCGGCGGATCAGGCTATGACGTGGTGGTGCCGTCCGGCACATTCCTTCAGCGTCAGATTCAGGCTGGCGCGTTTCAGGAGTTGGATACGTCCAAACTGTCGAACGCAGGCAATCTTTGGGACGTCATTCAGGAGCGCACGGCAGGCTATGATCCAAGCAACGCCTATTCGATCAACTACATGTGGGGCACCACGGGCATCGGCGTAAATGTCGACAAGGTCAAAGAAGCCTTGGGGGATGACGTCGCTCTGAACAGTATGGACCTGGTGTTGAAGCCAGAGAACATGGAAAAGCTGGCCTCGTGTGGTGTGCATTTCCTGGACGCGCCAGCCGAAATGATACCGATGACATTGCAGTATATCGGCGAAGACCCTGACAGCCACGACCCGGACGTTATCAAGAAAGCCGAAGAGATTCTGGTCAGCGTTCGCCCGCATATCCAGAAATTCCACAGCTCGGAATACATCAACGCGCTGGCCAACGGCGATATCTGCGTGGCCGTCGGTTGGTCAGGTGACATTCTGCAAGCCAGGGATCGTGCGGCTGAGGCCGACAACGGCGTGAATATCGAATACCACCCCTTCGCTGAAGGCTCGCTGATGTGGTTCGACCAGATGGCGATCCCGGCAGATGCCCCGAACCCGGAAGGTGCGCATAAGTTCCTCGACTTCATTCTGGACGCCAACAACATGGCTGCCGCGTCGAACTACGTGTATTACGCCAACGGCAACAAGGCGTCACAGGAGTTTCTTGCGGAAGATGTGATCGGTGACCCGGCAATCTATCCTGATGATTCAACTATGCAGAACCTCTACATTACGACGCCATACCCGTCGAAAACGCAGCGTGTTGTGACGCGTATGTGGACCAAGATCAAATCGGGCACCTGATCCGACATTGCGCAGGGCGGTAGGAACCGCCTTGCGCCTTTTTCCAGATTGATGCACGGGGGCCGTTTTGAACTCTGACGTCTTTGCGCCGTGGGATGACCCGCAGGCGAAACCTTTGATCCAGTTCCGCGATGTTACCAAACGGTTTGGTGAATTCACGGCCATCGACAACCTGTCTCTGGATATCTTCGAAAAAGAATTCTTTGCGCTGCTCGGGCCGTCGGGCTGCGGCAAGACCACCATGATGCGGATGCTGGCCGGGTTTGAAACGCCGACCGAAGGGCACATCCTGCTGGGCGGTCAGGACATCGACCCGATCCCGCCGAACAAGCGGGCGGTGAACATGATGTTCCAGTCTTACGCGTTGTTCCCGCACCTCAGCATCTGGGAAAACATCGCCTTCGGTCTGCGCCGGGACAACATGCCCAAGCACGACCTTGAGGACCGCGTGGAAGAGATGCTGCGCCTGACCCGGCTGGAGCAATTCGCGCGCCGCAAGCCGCATCAGATCTCGGGCGGCCAGAGGCAGCGCGTGGCGCTGGCGCGATCGCTGGCCAAGGCGCCGAAGCTGCTGCTGCTGGACGAACCCTTGGGCGCGCTGGACAAGAAGCTGCGGCAGGACACGCAGTTTGAACTGATGGACATTCAGGAGAAGACGGGCACTACATTCGTGATCGTGACCCACGATCAGGAAGAGGCGATGACGGTCGCCAGCCGCGTCGCCGTGATGGACCAAGGCAAGCTGATGCAGGTGGCGACGCCGGATCGCATCTACGAAAACCCGAACTCGGTTTACGTCGCGGATTTCATCGGAGATGTGAACATCATCGAAGGCCGCGCCTCGGCCAATGGCGAGGATACCTATCAGGTCGACTGGGCCGAGGGGCAGGCACCGCTGACGGCAACTTCGGCCAATGGATTTTCGCAAGGGCAGGCCTGTCATCTTGCAATTCGGCCCGAGAAAGTGACGATCTCAGCCGACCGACCGGCGGATGCGATCAACGCGGTGCAGGGCAAGGTGCATGACATTGCCTACCTGGGCAACTTGTCCACCTATCATGTCGAGTTGCCCAACGGCACGATCATCAAGGCGCAAACGGCCAACACCCGCCGCATCTCACGCCGGTCATTTACATGGGAAGACCCGGTCTGGCTGTCCTGGACAGCAACGGCTGCGGTTCTGCTGGCAAGCTGATGCGCCGCGCGTTTCTGATCGCCGTTCCTTATGTCTGGCTGCTGGCGCTGTTTCTGGTGCCGTTTTTCATTGTTCTGAAGATCTCGTTATCGGATACCGAACTGGCGATCCCGCCCTATACCCCAACGCTAGACCTGTCGCAGGGCTGGACCGGGATCAAAGAGTTCTTCGGCCAGTTGGATTTTGAAAACTTCGTCTGGCTGACCGAGGACGACCTGTATTGGAAGGCCTACCTCTCCAGCGTCAAGATTGCGGTGATTTCGACCTTCCTGACATTGCTGGTAGGGTATCCCATCGCCTACGGCATGGCGCGTGCACCTGCGGAATGGCGGCCGGCGCTGATGATGCTGGTGATCCTACCGTTCTGGACGTCTTTCCTGATCCGGGTTTATGCGTGGATGGGTATCCTGTCGAACGAAGGCTATCTGAATCAGTTCCTGCTGTGGACGGGCATTATCTCGACCCCACTGACCATTCTGAACACGAATACGGCGGTCTATATCGGCATCGTCTACACCTATCTGCCCTTCATGATCCTGCCGATCTATTCGGCGCTGGAACGCATGGACGAGTCCCTGATCGAAGCCGCAGAAGACCTCGGCTGCTCGCGCCTGCAAGCCTTCTGGCTGGTAACCATTCCGCTGTCGCGCCCCGGTATCATCGCGGGGTGTTTCCTTGTGATGATCCCGGTGATCGGTGAGTTCGTCATCCCCTCACTCTTGGGCGGATCGGGAACCCTGATGATCGGCAAGGTGCTGTGGGAGGAGTTCTTCTCGAACCGCGACTGGCCGGTCGCCAGCGCCGTGGCGGTGGTACTACTGCTGATCCTCGTGATCCCAATCGTGCTGTTCCAGCGCAACCAGCAGAAACAGGCGGAGGCTGACCGATGAACAGGCTAAGCTGGTTCAACGCCGTGTCCCTGACGCTGGGGTTCGCGTTCCTCTATATCCCGATGATCATCCTGATCATCTTCAGCTTCAACGAAAGCAAACTGGTGACGGTCTGGGCCGGGTTCTCGACCAAGTGGTATGGCGCAGTGGTTCAGAATGAAGCCTTTCTGGATGCTGCCTGGGTGACCGTACGCGTCGCGGTGTTTTCCTCGACGCTGGCCACCATTCTCGGCACGGCTGCGGCCTATGTGTTGGTGCGTGGCGGACGGTTCTTTGGCCGAACGCTGTTTTCCGGCATGATCTACGCGCCGCTGGTGATGCCCGAGGTGATTACCGGTCTGTCGCTGCTGTTGTTGTTCATTGGTATTGGGCTGGACAGGGGCATCCTGACCATCGTTCTGGCGCATACGACCTTTTCCATGTGTTTCGTCTCGGTCGTCGTGTCCTCGCGTCTCGTGACGTTCGATCAATCGCTGGAGGAGGCTGCGCTGGATTTGGGCTGTTCCCCAGCCCAGGCTTTCCGGCTGGTGACGCTACCGATCATCGCGCCCGCAGTGATCTCGGGCTGGTTGCTGGCCTTTACCCTGTCGCTGGATGACCTGGTGATCGCGTCCTTTACCTCCGGACCATCCGCCACGACCCTGCCGATCAAGATTTTCTCGGCCGTGCGTCTGGGCGTCAGCCCCGAAATCAACGCGCTTTCCACGATCATGATCGCCATTGTGACAGTGGGCGTCATCACCGCATCACTTGTCACAAAACGAGCCATGGT
>NZ_JBDZYG010000040.1:0-3243 GCF_040329455.1 Ruegeria sp. SCP11
GGAGAAGGTATGGCTGTCGCCATCGTCCGGATCCGTCACCGTCAGGTCGCCGATGATCGCGCCCGCCGCGTTCTCGTCGACGGAGGCGTTGGACAGCGTGATATCCGTCGGTGCATCATTCACGCCCATTACGGTGATCGTGACTGTGGCGGTGTCGGAACCGCCTATGTCATCTGTAACAACGTAGGTAAATGATGTTTGGGCTGACTGTCCGACCCCCAAGTATTCGAATTGGTTATCCGGGCCGAAAGTAATGGAAGTGACAGACCCAGAGGCGTCTGTTTGAACAGCGATAGAACCGATCAAACCTGTAGCATCAATGGACTGAATGCGGAGACTATCACCCTCGAAATCTACGTCGTTTGAAAGGAGCGATCCCGCGGTTATCAATAATGAAGAATCTTCGTCTGTTTCGGAAACGTCGTCGACCCCGTACGCGGCATTATTGGTGGCTCCCGTAATATCTAGTTGATATCCGTCCGAGAACTGAATTGCTTCAACCGATGATTTGAATGTATCTGCGCCGTCTGGACCGTCGCTTTTCCAGCTGTTCCCTTTCTTTTGGTAGGAAAAAGTGAACTGGTCGAATGTTCCATTCAAATATGCAATGTCAAATCCGTTACCACCCTCGTAAAGATCGTTTCCACTGCCGCCATAAAGGTGATCGTCATCATTGCCACCTTGAAGTTGGTCGTCCCCAGCACCTCCGTAAAGCGTGTCATTTCCATCGCCTCCATTAAGTACATCGTCGTCGCTCGCATTCCCGCCATCGGGGTCTATTGCAGGCGGTGTTCCTCCGACACCTGAGTCATCACCGTACCCAAAGATGATGTCATCTCCATCGTTTCCGTCAATTTTCTCTGGGTTGGTTGATCCGACAATTGTCTCGGAAAACGGCGTACCAACGACGGAGCTTAATCCGCCTTTTTTACCTTTAGGTGGCATTTAATTTCCCCCACAAAAGAAACTTTGTTGCCAATTTTTCGAACTTATTTTTGCCCCTTTTAGTAGATTGGAAAGGGGCAACTTTTTGAGAGGCAAAAATTTAATTATTCACTGCACCGGGAAGCAATGTGCCGCTCTAAACTTTAATCCCTAAAGTCTGACGTAGATTCTCGGTTCAAGTCAAGTGAGTCCGGAATCGACTGGTCAAACGGGTTCGTTTTGTTGAGGCTGACTACTAAAAAAGCTAGCTTTGAAAGGCAGGCACGAGATCGCAACATGCCCTTCGACAAACCAAATAGTGTTGAATTTGAGCTTGCTTTGTCGAAGCGGCAGGGGCTCGTCTGGATCGTTGTGTCTTAGCCCCCTAAAACTGTGCCATTAAGCCATTAAACTGTGCGCGAGAAGGGGATTTGACATGGCGAGGAAGCAACATTCAGACGAAGACATCTTGAAGCTGCTGCGAGAGGTTGAGCAGAAGCTGACAAAGGGTGGGCTACACTAGTGCTTAGAACCCGGAGGAAACATGGATAACCTTTCGGTTGATTGGTAAAAAGCGACCTTTCTGCTAAAATGCAGCCGTGGGAAATGTGGGATGGGAGGAGAAATCATGTCTTGGAATGTTTCAGGGGAACTCGTCGAAACCTGCAATTGCAACATGCTTTGCCCATGCTGGTTCGGACAAGCCGACCTTATGCTCTTGGACCAAGGGTACTGCGCAACATCCCTGTTGATACGCATTCGCGAGGGCTCTCATGAAGGCGTGGACCTTTCCGGCCAAAACGCGATTGTCTCATTGCATTTCCCCGGGCCGACACTGTTCGATGCGAACGGCACCGGGCGAGTGTACATTGACGAAAACGCCAGCGATGCGCAGGCGGTGGCATTGGAGACTATCTTGCAGGGTGCGTCCGGCGGCGGCATGGAGGTGCCGGCAAGCCTGTTGTCGATCTGGCTTCCGACCAAACGCGCCGGAATCAGCGTGACCGAGGCTGATGGCGAACTAACTGCAAGCGTGGCCGGTGTGGGCGAGATGAAATCCCGTCGTCTGGTCAATGACCTCGGCAACAAGATGAAACTGCAGAACGCCGCATTCAGCCTCGCCTTCGGGCATGAGGGGCATGAAGGTGATCTGGCCCCCAGTGAAGGAACCACTTGGAACGACGCGGATATGCCCGTGACCTGGACGGGCCGGTCGGGTGTGGTCGGACAAGTCGCTTGGGCCGGCTGAGGCCGGGCCGGATCGTCAGGCCATCATAATGAATGCTGTAGGAGTCGCACGACGAGATCGGGCGCTGGTGCTGGCAGCGCTAGTCGCACTCACGGCGCTGGCGTGGGCCTATACAATTTACCTCGGGCTTGGTTCGTCCCCGATGACGACAGCCGGCGACGTAGCCATGCCGATGATGATGCAGTGGTCGGTCGCGGATTTTGTCTTCATGCTTATCATGTGGGCGGTGATGATGTTCGCGATGATGCTGCCTTCAGTCACACCCGCCGTCATGATCTACGAACGGGTGCGCGCGAAGCGGGAGGACGCAGGGCGGCCCTTCGTACCAACTGGCAGCTTCGTGGCGGGGTATCTGTTGGTTTGGCTGGGGTTCTCGCTGGTGGCGACTGTATTGAATTGGTGGCTGCATGCGGGTGGCGCGCTTTCCTCCATGATGGGGAGGGTTGCCCCGACCGTGGGCGGCGTGATGTTGATATTTGCCGGGTTGTTCCAATGGACGCCACTCAAGAACGCTTGCCTAGAGCATTGCCGATCGCCCATGAGTTTTCTGACGGCTCATTGGCGCGAGGGGACCCTGGGCGCAGCGAAGATGGGATTTTACCACGGGGTCTACTGTCTTGGCTGCTGCTGGATGCTGATGGCGCTATTGTTTGTGTTGGGCGTCATGAACCTGCCATGGGTCGCCGTACTTACAATCGTAGTATTGGCGGAAAAGACGTTGCCATTCGGGCGGTTTCTGAGCCGAGGATTTGGTGTGGTTTTGATTGTCTGGGGCGGGTGGCTGGTCGCGCTTGCCTGAGGAAACTTGGGAGCATTCACGAGCGGGATGAACGCCACCGCAAAGCGATCTCCAACATGTCACTGGAAATGCAATGTCTGCGGGAGGTTAAGGTCTGCTCCGAGCCCAAACCGACCAAGATCAAAAGAGGCCCGTTTTGCACATGCAGCATTTCGGCAAGTTTGTAGACCGCCCTCGGGCGACGTTCATCCGAGATTTGAGTTGCCGTGCAGCGGCATGAGAATCAGTTGTTCAGTCCGGCTGTTTTCATCCACGGCCACGATATGTCGGG
>NZ_JBDZYG010000041.1:0-3122 GCF_040329455.1 Ruegeria sp. SCP11
GCAATGACGGCGGAGGAGCGTTGGTGATCTCTGCGGCCAACGTCACCGGAACAACCAACAATTCGGGTATCCTCGCCGGCAACAGGGGCACCGATCTTTCGATCACGACAACCGGGCTGGTCACAAGCTACTGGCATGGGATTTCCGCAAGAAATGCCGGCGGTGATTTTACTGTTTCGGTCGCGGATGTGACCTCAACCGGCCTTAACGGACTTAATCTGGCGAACTATGGCACGAACCTGTCGGTCACATCGACCGGAACGATCAGCGGTGCTGCGCACGGGATCCAGGCACAAAACGACGGCACCGGAGCCCTGACGATCGCAGCAACGGATGTCTCCGGAGCCCTCGAAAATGGCATCTATGCCCGAAATACGATTGGCACCGACCTTTCAGTTGTCGCATCCGGGCACGTTTCAGGCGGCGAATCCGGCGTCCTCGCTCAAAATACCGGTAGCGGAGCGCTGTCAATCACGACGGCAAGTGTCACCGGAGGTGCAGCAGGGGATGGCATTTCCGCATTGAATACAGGCACTGATCTTTCCATCTCTGCAACTGATCGGATCATCGGAGGCAATCGGGGGATTGCAGCCGTAAACAATCGCGGTGCACTGTCGATTGATGCTACGGATGTCACCGGTGTGCTCGGTCATGGCATCTTCGCACAAAATACGATTGGCACGGATCTTTCAATTGCCACGTCCGGTCACGTCTCAGGTGGCGACTTCGGAATTCTTGCTCAAAACATCGGTAGCGGAGCGCTGTCAATTTCGACGGCAAGTGTCACCGGAGGTGCAACCGGGGACGGCATTTCCGCGTTGAATACCGGTACTGATCTTTCCATCACGGCAACTGATCGGGTTATCGGAGGCAATCGGGGAATTGGCGCGGTAAACAATGGCACCGGCGCGTTGACGATTGCTGTTGAAGAGGTGGTCGGCTATGGCGCCGAAGGAATTTCTGTCCAAAACAGTGGCTCCGATCTGTCCATTACGGCGTCCGGACCGGTTCAGGGCGGTACCGTCGGCATCGACGCATACAACGATGGCACAGGAGCTCTGACGATCACAGCCGCGGACGTCACGGGTACAAACAGTTTTGGGATAAGGGCGCAAAATCACGGTTCCGGTACCAGCTTGTCGGTTACGGCATCGGGTGCTGTAACGGGTGCGCGCGATGCAATTTACGCAAGTGGTCGCGGAACCACCGGCGGTATAACGATCGACGTCGGAGACGCAATAAGCACAGTTGATGGGTACGGCATCAATGCCCGCAACTATGGCAGAGGAACGCTGGTGATCTCTGCGGCCAATGTCACCGGAACCGCCAACAATTCGGGTATCTTCGCCATTAACAGAGGCACCGATCTTTCGATCACGACAAGCGGGCTGGTGACAAGTAGCGGGCGAGGGATTTTCGCGAGAAACACTGGCACCGGCGATTTGACCCTTTCGGTCGCGGATGTGACATCAACCCGCCAAAACGGGCTGAACCTGAATAACTATGGCGCGAACCTGTCGGTTTCATCCACTGGCGCGATCAGCGGTGCTTTGCACGGGCTTCAGGCAAGAAACGACGGCAGTGGAGCCCTGACGATTGCAGCGACGGATGTCACCGGAACCCTGGGCAGTGGCATCTATGCCCAAAACTCGGGCACGGATCTTTCAATTACATCGTCGGGTGCCGTGTCAGGTGGGTCGTTCGGGGTATACGCACGCAACGACGGCAGTGGAGCGCTGACGATTACGACGTCGGACGTCACTGGCACCGCCGGGGAGGGAATGCTCCTTTATAATGGCTCCTCAGGAACAGATCTGTCGATCACCGCTTCGGGGACAGTCACCGGCACGACCGGACTTGTAGCCATTAACCGAGGCAGCGGTGCGCTGACGATTTCGACGGCAGACATCACTGGTACCACTGGCAACGGTCTATTAGCACAGAACGAAATTGGTACCGATCTTTCAGTCACATCCACTGGTATGATCAGCGGCGCTAGAAACGGGATATACGCGCGCAACGACGTCAGTGGTTCGTTGACGATTGAAGCCGCAAATGTCAGCGGTCAACAGTATGGCATCCACGCCCGGAACTTTGGTTCAGGCCTGACATCGGTTACCGTATCCGGCGCCGTTTCAGGGGGTACTGGTGCCGGGATTGTGACCCGGGCGACCAGCGGGCCGAGCGTGATTACACTCAACAGCGGTGCGTCGGTCTCTTCCGTGTCCGGCGAGGCGATTGTCAATGGTGATGGCGGCAATAGCCATGTCATTCTGCGGTCGGGATCAGCGATTGCCGGTGAAGTGCTGCTGAGTGACGGTACCGACGCGCTGACGATTGAAGGGGGCGCAGATATCAGCGCAGCAACCCTGTTCGACGGTGGTGATGGCACGCAAGATGCCGTGACCTTTTCGGCTTTCAACGGCAATTTCGATGGCGCTCTGTTCACCAATTGGGAAAACCTGACGGCAGACAATGGAACTGTCCTGACCCTGGACAGTTCGGCAACAGATATTGATTCTCTCGCGGCAAACAACGGATCGACCATCATAGCAGGAGCGGCAGACCTGTCTCTGAACAGCAACCTGCGGATCGACGCGACCAGCCGTTTCCAGGCCGGGTTTGGCGGATCGGGTGCGATCAATGTTGTCAGCGATGTCAGCAACGATGGCCTTGTCAGTTTGGCTGATGGGCGCGGGGGTGATCGCCTGACTATTGGCGGTAATCTGTCAGGGTCCGGCTCTGTAGCGCTCGATGTCGATTTTGATGCCGGAACCAACGACCAGTTGATTGTGACCGGCGACAGCGCAGGGGCGCAGCAGGGCCTGCAGGTTCAGAAATCCGGTGATCTTGCAGATCTCCAGACCTATGCGCTTGCCACGGTTTCCGGCATGAGTTCCGCCAGTGACTTCCGGCTGATGAACGGTGATTTCGCGACCAAAGGCGGAGAAACCGCGATTGTCGGAGGTGCCTATACCTTCCTGCTCGATTACGATCCGGCAACCGGCGAGTTCATTCTTTCCCCCTTCGCTGAGAACGGTGGGGTGTACCTGAATCCGAACCGCGCATTCCTTGCGGCCGGCATCCAGCAGTTCAGCGACCATATGGCACTGGATGGGGCG
>NZ_JBDZYG010000042.1:0-2890 GCF_040329455.1 Ruegeria sp. SCP11
CTGTCGGAGACACGCCGTAGTGATCCATGAACGCTCGGGAAAATACCGGGCGAGTAGAGAACCCTGTTTTATAGGCAACATCACCAATATTGCAGTTGGCATCGGCCCTTAGAAGGCCCGCGGCTTTTTCCAATCGTATCAATCGAATAAGGCGCTGAGGCGTGTCCGTTTGCTGGCAAATCTGGTACAATTTGGAACGTGATATTCCGACTGCCTTGGCAATCACTTCCGGTGTCAGGTCACGACGATGGAAGTTCTGATGGATAAAATCTACAACCGTGAAAAGGACGGTTTCGTCTCTAATTTCGCGCGTTTCAAGTTCCTGTATCCACTGATGTCTGAACGCGTCGACAGTGAGGCGATAGAGCGTTTCAGAAAGCGTTTCGATTTCGCGATCGTCCGCGTGATTCAATTCGCTGAACACGCCGGTAATTGCAGTTTTGAGAATTCTGGTGACCGGGCTGTCTCGCAAGACCATGTTGTGTAGCTGCGAGATTCCAGGAACCTCTTCCTGAACCTTCTTCCGGTGCAGATTCAACGAGTAAGCCGTCACCCCCTTATGCTGGTAGGAATACGGTCGCTCAGTGTCGAGCGAACGCAGGTTCCCCGTCCTGGTAGGTGCCGAACCTTCGGAAAGCGGTGTCGACAGATCTTCTCCATTGAGCCGGTAATGCACTCCAATGGCGTTCATCTCCCTGCGCGCCATGCCACGCTTCGATCTGTGGAAGAAGCACGGCGTATTGCACTGGTATCTGTAAATCCAGAGTTTCGGAGTTCTGTTGTATTCGCCATTGAGGCTAAACGGGCGATCAACAGGTCCGGGGCGATCAACTTCATAACCCGCCGAGTCGAACAGTTGCTCACGAATAAACGCGTATTGCTGCTTTTTCGGCAACAAGTTGGTGTCAAATTTGAGGGAGGTTAACGTGTTTCGCTCAACCATCAGTAACCTTAGACGACGGTACTTTCATCACATTGAGCTCCGCACATACTCAATTCCTCAAGACAGGCACAATAGTGCAGCGGGAAAGCAAGTGCTCTACGGAACCAACTATGTCGGTATGACATTCCAGATAGCTTTTTTGCTGTATCTAAACTCGAGCGAAATGCAAGGCATCTCTCCCTCGAACACGCCATGGTGATCAGACGGTCAACGTGGCGTGTTTCGGCCTGGCCTGAGGTCACGCTGCGCATGTGAACATCGTGCGTGATCGCCGAGGTGTCTTCTCGTTGATCGTGAAATCCAACACACAAGGCAGAAAAGGCCGCGACTGTTGTCCGCGGAACTAAGGCAGGCTTCAGAGTTTCCTTACTCACAACTGTTGGCCTTTTCGTAGATCCGGAGAAGAATCCAGTTTCTCGGTGTTAACCTAATGCCGCCGCCTTTAGCGAATACCTCAGTCTCCAGTCCCTTTCGGTCGGTGGGATTAGTCTTTGAAACTCAGGCAATTTTTCCCGTATCCCCTCGCGGTAGTCTGTCGGTGAAACACCGTAGTATTCCATGAACGCTCGGGAAAATGCCGGGCGAGTTGAGAACCCTGTTTTATAGGCAACATCACCAATGTTGCAGGTGGCATCGGCCCTTAACAGACCCGCGGCTTTTTCCAATCGTATCAATCGAATAAGGCGCTGAGGTGTGTCCGTTTGCTGGCAAATCTGGTACAATTTGGAACGAGATATTCCGACTGCCTTTGCAATCACTTCCGGTGTCAGGTCACGACGATGGAAGTTCTGATGGATAAAATCTACAACCGTAAAAAGGACGGTTTCATCCCGGATTTCGCGCGTTTCGAGTTCCTGTATCCACTGATGTCTGAACGCGTCGACAGTGAGGCGATAGAGCGTATCAGAAAGCGTTTCGATTTCGCGATCGTCCGCGTGCTTCAATTCGCTGAACACGCCGGTAATTGCAGTTTTGAGAATTCTGGTGACCGGGCTGTCTCGCAACACCATGCCGTGTAGCTGCGAGATTCCAGGAACCTCTTCCTGAACCTTCTTCCGATGCAGATTCAACGAGTAAGACGTCGCCCCTTTATGCTGATAGGAAGACGGTCGCTCGGTGTCGAGCGAAAGCAGGTCCCCCGTCCTGGTATGCGCCGAACCTTCCGAAAGAGGCGTCGACAGATCTTCTCCTTTGAATTGAAAGTGTACTCCAAAGTAGTTCCTTTCCGCGCGCGCCATGCCACGCTCCGATCTGTGGAAGACGCACGGCGTCAAGGTTTGGTATGTGTAAATCAAGAGTTTCGGAGCTGTTTTGGCTTCGCCAGTGAGGCTAAACGGGTCTTCAACAGGTCCGGGGCGATCAACTTCATAACCCGCCAAGTTGAACAGTTCCTCGCGAAACAACGCGTATTGCTGCTTCTTTGGCAACAAGTTGGTGTCAAATCTGTGGGAGATTAACGTGTTTTGCTCTACCATAAGTAACCTTAGACAACAGTACCTTTATCACTTTGAGTTCCGCACATACTCAATTTCTCAAGACTGGCACAATAGTGCAGCGAGGGCGTACAGAGAACGTCGAATTAACAGGTTGGGCACTCTACTGCCATCGATATAAGTCCTGTATCCAAACCTGTGACGTGAGATCGTCCCTTGAGTATTGCCGGGGTCGCTCTTCGTCTCAGTTGCACACGCTACGGTGCAACTGAGACGAAGCGGACTTTGGCCGGAAACCTATTCCAACAGGCCTTGTTCCTGATAATATTTCAACGCGCCTGGATGGATTGGAGCTGAAAGACCAGCCGTTACCATTTCCTCTTTGGTCAGGTTGGCGAAGGCGGGGTGGAACGTGCGAAAATCGTCGAAATTCTCGAAGATGGACGACACCAAAGCATAGACCGCCGCATCAGATACGTTGGCCGATGTCACAAGTGTTGCACCGACCCCAAAG
>NZ_JBDZYG010000043.1:0-2459 GCF_040329455.1 Ruegeria sp. SCP11
ACTCCTGCCTGCCGTTACGCGACAAGCATGTTGTTTTACCTTGCCACATAAGTCTGCTAAAAACACCGCGTTCACAAGATGTGAGCGCCGGTCGTAGCCAACCCGGCAAACAAAACATGGATCTGAAAATGAAGACAATTGTTATCTGCTCCGGCGGGCTCGATTCGGTGTCTCTGGCGCATAAAGTAGCGGCGGAACACGAGTTAATTGGCCTGATCTCCTTCGACTATGGCCAGCGCCACAGCAAGGAAACTGAATTTGCGGCCCGTTGCGCTAAGCGGCTGGGAGTGCCTTTTGATCTGATCGACATGCGCCATATCGGTGCGCATCTGTCAGGTTCGGCGTTGACCGACGATGTTGATGTGCCGGACGGACATTATGCCGAAGAAACAATGAAAGTTACTGTCGTGCCCAATCGCAATGCCATTATGCTGGCCATTGCCTTTGGGGTGGCGGCTGCCAAACAGGCGGACGCAGTCGCTACGGCGGTGCACGGTGGCGACCACTTCATCTACCCCGACTGTCGTCCCGAATTTACCAAAGCGTTTGAAGCGATGCAGGCCAGGGCGCTGGATGGCTATGCCAATGTCCGCCTTTACACGCCCTTCGTGCACATTCCCAAATCGGCCATCGTTACCGAAGGGGCGAAATACAACACTCACTTTGCTGATACCTGGTCCTGCTACAAAGGTGGCGCAGAACACTGCGGTCGTTGTGGCACCTGTGTCGAACGGCGCGAGGCGTTCCATTTGGCCGGGGTCACAGACCCAACGGTATATTCCGATCCGGATTTCTGGAAATCCGCGTTGGAGGACGCCTGATGTACCGGATAACCAAGGAATTTCATTTTTCCGCCAGTCATCAACTCTCTGCCCTGCCGGATGATCACCCCTGCGCCCGTCTTCACGGACACAACTACATCGCTGAAGTAGAACTGGCAGCAGATGAGTTGGATGAAAACGGCTTTGTCATCGATTACCGCGAACTTTCACCTCTAAAGATCTGGATCGACGAAATGTTAGATCACCGGCATCTGAACGATGTATTCGGGCACGACATGGTCACCTCGGAATTTATGGCGAAGGCGATATACGATTTTTGTCTGGCCCGCTGGCCACAAACCAGCGCAGTAAGGATCAGCGAGACGCCCAAAACCTGGGCCGAGTATCGCCCATGAGCAGCCTGCGCATTGCGGAAATATTTGGCCCGACAATCCAGGGTGAAGGTGCCGTGATTGGTGTGCCCACAGTCTTTGTTCGCGCCGGGGGATGCGACTACCGCTGCTCCTGGTGCGACAGTCTGCACGCAGTGGACAGTGAATTCCGCCATACCTGGGCACGGATGAGCGCGGAAGAAATTTTTGCTGAAGTGGAACGCCTGTCCGGTGGGTCACCTTTGACTATCTCTTTGTCAGGCGGCAACCCTGCAATCCAGGATTTTGCGGCGTTGATAACGCTGGGCAGGGCTAAAGGTTATGGCTTTGCCATGGAGACACAGGGCTCGGTTGCGCAGGACTGGTTCAGCAAATTGTCTACGCTGATCCTGAGCCCGAAGCCGCCATCCTCAGGTGAAACGGTGGATTGGATAAAATTCGACGATTGCATTGCACGTGCTACAGGAGTGGAAACGGTGATGAAAATCGTGATCTTTGATAATGTTGACTATGACTGGGCCCGTGACGTGGCCGCACGTTACCCTGATCTACCACTCTATCTTCAACCCGGCAATCACACTCCGCCACCACCCGGCGTCGAGGATGCCGAAATCGATCTGGATGGCATCATGGCCCGCTACGAGTGGCTGATCGAAACAACCCTGGGGGACCGCTGGTTCTCCCCGACAATTCTGCCACAGCTGCATGCGCTTGTCTGGGGCAACAAACGCGGCGTTTGAAGGAACAGAACAATGGCAAGCGAAGATATTTACGCAAATCTGACTCAACTCGGCGGTAAAACCGAGTTGCCCAATTCGCCGGAAGAGGCGGTGCTGGAAAAGGTGCCGAACCCGCAGGCAGGAACCGACTATGCGGTGCGCTTCACTGCGCCGGAGTTCACCTCTCTTTGCCCGATGACCGGGCAACCCGATTTTGCCCATATCGTGCTGGATTTCGTTCCCAGTGAATGGCTCGTGGAAAGCAAGTCGCTGAAGCTGTTCCTCGGATCATTCCGCAACCATGGCGCATTTCACGAAGACTGCACAGTCACCATTGGCAAGCGACTAGTCGAATTGCTAGAACCAAAGTGGCTTAGGGTCGGCGGTTACTGGTATCCGCGTGGAGGAATCCCGATTGATATTTTCTACCAAACCGGTGAGCAGCCTTCAGGGGTCTGGATACCTGATCAGGGTGTCCCGACATATCGTGGCCGTGGATGAAAACAGCCGGACTGAACAACTGATTCTCATGCCGCTGCACGGCAACTCAAATCTCGGATGAACGTCGCCCGAGGGCGGTCTACAAA
>NZ_JBDZYG010000044.1:0-2411 GCF_040329455.1 Ruegeria sp. SCP11
GGGTGGAACGTGCGAAAATCGTCGAAATTCTCGAAGATGGACGACACCAAAGCATAGACCGCCGCATCAGATACGTTGGCCGATGTCACAAGTGTTGCACCGACCCCAAAGGTCTCGACGTTGTTATCGGTGCCGCGATACATGCCGCCGGGTATTGTGGCCGAGCGGTAATAGGCGTTGTTGTCGATCAAACCTGATACTGCCTCACCGGTCACAGGCACGAGCTTGGCGTCGCACGTGGTAGCAGCCTCGGTCAGGTTGCCCGAAGGATGACCAGCCGTGATAATGAACGCGTCAATCTGGTTGTCGCATAAAGCACTGGATTGCTCTGCCGACTTCAACTCGGCGGCAAGGGCGAACGTGTCTTTGGTCCAGCCTTTGGCGTCCATAAGCACTTCCATGGTGCCACGCTGGCCAGAGCCGGGATTGCCGATGTTGACCCGCTTGCCCGCCAGATCGTCAAAATGCTCGATCCCCGAGTCTGCGCGCACCATCACGTTGAACGGTTCCGCGTGAACGGAAAACACGGCACGCAGGTCTTCGAAAGGTCCGGCTTCTTCGAATTTTGACGTGCCATTGAGCGCGTGAAATTGCCAGTCGGACTGGGCAACGCCAAATTCCAATTCACCTTCGCGGATAGTGTTGATGTTGTAGACAGAACCCCCGGTGGATTCGACCGTGCAGCGTACGCCGGTTTCCTTGCGGTTCTTGTTCATCAGGCGACAGATCGACCCACCTGTCGGGTAATACACGCCCGTTACTCCGCCTGTGCCGATCGTAACGAACTCTTCGGCCTGCGCCGCCACACCCCCGAGGGCCAGTGCCATAGCTGAAGCCAGGATCAGGTTCTTTCTCATCGTTTACTCCCTTTCTCTTTTTTATTTCGTTGGTTGATAAATGCGGTGTCAGAGCACCGCGCACCTTCAAATCGATTCAATCACTTCCTGATATCCAAACAGTGCCGGAAGCCCTCCGGTATGCAGCATGACGACCTTTTGGCCCTTGCTGATCACACCCTCGTCCAGCAGCCCTAAAAGCCCGGAAAATGTCTTTGCCGAGTAGACCGGATCCAAAAAAATACCTTCGGTACGCGCCATGAGGGTCAGGGCATCACGGGTTCCCTGCCCGACTTGCCCATATCCGGGCGCAAGCACGCCATCCCAGACGTTGATGCCGTTCATGACGATCGCCGGGTCGAAATCCATCAAGGCCGCCAATCTGCCGAGGACTTTTTCCATGCGCGCGTATTGCTGATCCTGATCACGACGCACACAGATGCCGTAGACGGGAGCATGCACACCGGACAGCCGTAGCCCCGTCAGAAACCCGCCGTGGGTCGAGCCGCTGCCCGAAGGCACGACTGCGGCATCAAAATCGCTTATTTGCGCGCCCAGTTCCGCACCACCCTGCACATAACCCAATGCCCCCAAGGGCGGGTGGTCGATACCAAGGTGGATGACATAGGGCCGGTGACCGTTGGCAATTAGCTGAGCCGCCCTTTCATGCAGGGCATTGTCCGCGCCGACTTCATCTTCGCCGACCGGAAAGTGCATGTGTTCGGCGCCTAAAACCTTGGCCAGCAGGACGTTCCCCGAGCGGTAATATTGCTCTCCCATCCCCGGCACCCGCTCTTCCAGCTGCAGAACGGATTTCATCCCCAGACGGGCTGCAGCAGCGGCCGCTGTGCGCACAAAGTTCGACTGTACTGCGCCGGTTATCAGAACAGTGTCGGCCCGCTGTTGCACCGCTTCACCGAAATAGAACTCCAATTGACGTGTCTTATTGCCGCCAAAGCTTAGCCCGGTCAGGTCGTCCCGCTTAAGCCACAGGTCAATACCCAGGCGGTCAGAAAGGCGATCCAGCCTTTCAACCTGAGTAACTTCGGTCATCAGACGGGCGCGCGGGAACTCGGACAGTTTCCGGTCGATATTCATCTGTTCAGTCGTCATTTGTCATCCAACCAGATAGGCGCGGCGGAACAGCACCGCGCAGGCGAGAACTGAGGTCAACCGAATGGCGTGGGTAATGGCCTGCTGTGGCAGCAGCGGGCCAATCACGCGGCCCAGCAGACTGCCCGCAATGGTGGCCCCGACAAACGGCCAAAGCCACGGAGCGTTGGCAAAGGCCGACCAGTCCGACAGGCAGTGCAACGCAAAGGCTGCACCATATGCGATCAGCGCAACGGGCTGTACCAGCCGGCGCGCATCGTGCGGTGTTCGACCCGAGGCCAGAAAACCCAGAATCATCAAAGGGCCGGGGGTCGCTGCCCATACCGTGGCAAGGCCAGACAGGCCCGATATTGCTTGAAATCCCCGTGGGCCAACCCTGTTTTCCTGCGGCAACAACGAAGTGGCAACTCCGACAAGTAAAAGAACGCCCGTCAGGAGCAACACCATGCGTTCCGACAGATA
>NZ_JBDZYG010000045.1:0-2388 GCF_040329455.1 Ruegeria sp. SCP11
CTCGACGAATCGAAGCTTTCCGAAGAGTTTGATCTTTCTCGGACGCCATTGCGTGAGGTTTTGCGTCAATTGGCAGGTCAGGGCTATGTTGATCTGCGGGAAAATCGTGGTGCGCGGGTCAGTGAGATGTCACATGTGACCCTGCGCGATTTCTTTCTGGCGGCCCCGATGATTTATGGGGCTGTGCTGCAGCTGGCCGCCAAGAACGCCACTCGCACCCAGATTGACGCGCTCAAGAAGGCACAGGAGGCGTTCAAGGCGGCGCTGCGCAGCGGTTCGAGCGCCGACCGGGCCATGGCCAATAACCGGTTTCACGAGATTACCGGTGAGATGGCCGACAACATCTATCTGGCGCCGTCCTTCCAGCGCCTGTTGATCGACCATGCCCGGATCGGGATGACCTTTTATCGCCCGCAGACGGCGAAGATGTCCGAAAACCTCTCTGAAGCCAGTGCGCAGCATGACGCGATTATCGCCGCCATCGAGGCGGGCGACGAGGCGGCGGCCGCGCAGCTGGCCATCGATCATTGGAACCTGTCGCGCGATCAGATCGAGCTGTTCGTCATGCCCGCCGGGCTTGACGTGCCGCTGGGCACAATGACGCGCAAAACCCCTGCATGAGGACCTGAATGAACCCGATTTTCAAGTTTGAGGGGATTTATACCCCGGTGGTCACGCCCTATCACGCCGATGGCAGCGTGAATTGGGACGCGCTGGCGCAGGTGATCGAATACCTGATCGAGCATGGCGTGCACGGCCTGATCTCGGGCGGATCGACCGGCGAGAACTATGCGCAGACCGTCGGGGAACGGCTTGAGCTGGCGCGGTTCACGCATGAGCAGCTGAAAGGCCGCCTGCCTCTGGTGGTAGGCACAGGTGCGATGATGACGCCGGACTCCATTGCTCTGGCCACCGGCGCGCGTGAGATCGGGGCGGATTCGATCCTGCTGGCCAGCCCGGCCTATTCGGTGCCGACCGACCGCGAAAATGCGCTGAACGCGCTGGCCATCGACAAGGCCGCCGATCTGCCGGTGATGCTGTACAATTATCCGCACCGCACCGGCACCATGATGGGGGAGGAATTCCTCGACCGTGTCGGCCGCAGCCGCAACTTCTGCGGCATCAAGGAAAGCTCGGGCGATATCAACCGGGTGCATCTTCTGGCGCGGGATTATCCGCATATCCAGCTGGGCTGCGGCATGGACGATCAGGCGCTGGAGTTCTTCGCCTGGGGCGCACCGTTCTGGGTGTGCGGCGGGTCGAACTTCCTGCCGGCAGAGCATGTGGCGCTGTACAACGCCTGTGTGATCGAAGGCGATTTCGCCAAGGGCCGCCGCATCATGTCCGCGATGATGCCGCTGATGCGGGTGCTGGAACAGGGTGGCAAGTTCATCCAGACCATCAAGCATGGCGTGACCATGAACGGGATAGACACGGGCGCGATGCGCGCGCCGCTGAAGGGCCTGAACAAGGATGACAAGCGCGCGCTGGAACAGGTGACGCGCGTGTTGAAGAAAACAATCGCTGACATCGTGGCGGAGGGCTAAGGCATGGAACTGCTGACACAGGAAGAATACAAATCCATCGCCGCAGGCCTGACCCTGCCGACCGGAGCCTTCATTGATGGCACGTTCCGTCCGGCGATCTCGGGTGAGACGTTCGAGACCCTGAACCCCGCCACCGGCGACAAGCTGGCCGATATCGCGGCCTGCGGCGCAGCGGATGTGGATTTTGCCGTCGAAAAGGCGCGTGAGGCGTTTGATGATGGCCGCTGGTCGAAACTGCACCCGTCCGATCGCAAGGACGTTCTGATCCGGCTGTGCAAGCTGATGACCCGCAACGCGCGGGAACTGGCCGTGATGGAGAGCATCGACAGCGGCAAGACCATCTATGATTGCGAAACCGTGGACGTGCCCGAGACGATCCACTGCCTGAAATGGCACGCAGAAGCGATCGACAAGATCTATGATCAGGTGAGCCCTGCCAGCGATGACCACATCGCCATGGTGGTGCGCGAACCGATTGGTGTTGTGGGGCTGGTGCTGCCGTGGAACTTCCCGCTGTTGATGCTGGCGTGGAAGATCGGCCCTGCACTGGCGGCGGGCTGTTCGGTTGTGGTGAAGCCGGCGGCCGAGACCACGCTGACCGCGCTGCGTCTGGCCGAAATGGCGATGGAGGCCGGTCTGCCGCGCGGCGTGCTGAACATCGTGCCGGGTGGCGGCGCAGAGGTTGGCGAGCCCATCGGTCGACATATGGATATCGACATGGTGTCCTTCACCGGCTCGACGGTGACGGGCAAGCGGTTCCTGACCTATTCGGCGGAAAGCAACGCCAAAGAAGTGGTTTTGGAGATGGGCGGCAAGAACCCGGCCATCGTCATGGACGACG
>NZ_JBDZYG010000046.1:0-2167 GCF_040329455.1 Ruegeria sp. SCP11
GACGGCAAGATCGACACCGACGCCTACGATGTGACGCTGAGCGCGTTGTGGCTGGCCGATAGTCAACTCTATCTGGATGGTCAGTTGCGTTATGCGTTCTTCGACAGCACAACCCGCCTTGCCGGAGGGCAGGAGGTTGATACGGATGGCGATGGCTATGCCGCCTCGATCGAGGTTGGCAAGGTGCTTGCCCTGAACAATGGGCTGAACCTCATTCCTCAGGCGCAACTCCTCTATAGCAGCGTCGATGCCGACGACCTCAACGATGTTTCAAGCGGTGCCACCGGAACGGTCTCTGACGGCGATACGCTAAGTGCGCGCATAGGTTTGCGGGCCGAACGTGAGTTCGCCACCAGTGTCCTCTTTGGCCAGGTCGACTACTACCATGCGTTTGATGACGAAACCTCGGTGTCTTTTGGAAACGACACAGTTCTGACCGAACGTGGCAGGAATAACCTTGCCCTAACACTGGGAGGTCACATGGACATCACAGCAAACACAACCTTGTTCGGAGAAGTCTCCGCCCAGAGCGGATTTGGCAGCAGCTCTGACGACTATGGCGTTGCTGGCCAACTGGGTTTCGAGTTCCTGTTCTGAACCCTCCTCCACGAGAGAAAGACGGCGCGCTTCTCTTCGCACCGTCTCTTGTGGGCCACCGCAGCGCTCACTCACATCATCACTCACGGGCAAAGGTGGCCCACAACCAATTTACCGATCAAACAGAAGGATCAAATCGATGAAAACTGTATTCTCTGCGGCACTAGCTTTGGCGGCACTGGCCGTTCATTCGCCGGCTCAGGCGGAAGATCTGGAATTCATGCTCTACAATGACAGCAGTGCCGACCTTGTTGAGTTCAACGTCTCCCCGGCATCATCCGACGATTGGGAAGCAAACCTTTTAGCGGGTGGTTATCTGGCTCCTGGGTATGAAATTGGCGTGGATATCGCAGACGGGTTGACGACCTGTGTCTATGATATCCGTGGCGTCTTTGCCGACGGTTCCGAAGCCGAAGACTATGAACTGAACCTGTGTGATCTGGGTGAATACACATTCACCGACTAGGTATAGATGCATTCGTAACGGCGAAAGCTCCGAGAAGTCGGAGCTTTCCACCAGCACTTGATCTGCTTGTCATCAAACAAGCTGCTCAGTCCGGATAGAGCCCAAACTGACAACTGCGCTTCAGTATGCAGACCAATGAATATGATACCTAATAGGTGAGAACGGCTCGTACCTTTGGATCAGTTCTTAGCCAGCACTCTAGTAAACCAATAGCCTAAGGGTATTTCGTTTTAGGAGATCAACGTGACCAACCACATAACTCTCAGAGATGGTAGAACACTCGCTTACAGCACTTACGGCGACCCAAACGGGACACCCGTGATTTTTAGCCATGGGTTTTCCGACTCTCATGTAATTCGTCAGCCCGACGACAGTCTAACCTCTTCGCTTGGAGTGCGATGGATTGCAGCAGATCAACCCGGTGTTGGAGGATCGAGTCCGAAGAAAGATCGGAGAATGGCGGACTGGGGCATCGATATGGAGGACCTCGCTGACCATCTTGGCCTCGATACATTCAACGTAGCGGGCCATTCCGGAGGTGGACCCCACGCATTGGCGGTGGCATTTCACATGCCCGAACGTGTGCGCAAAGTAGCGCTCGCTTCTCCTGTGGCGCCATTCGATGAGCCCGGTGTTACCAAAATGCTGGTACTGAAGGACCTTAAGACCATCGCGAAACTGCGCCATCTGACCTTCCTGATCCGTTGGGCCGAGCGTATGGGCGCAAAAAGTGCATTGAAAGACATCCCTTCATATGTGGAGTCTGTCGTTGATCAAATGCCCAACGAAGCCAAAACCATACTCCGCAATCCAGAGCAACAAGCCTTATTCGAAGAAAATTTTCGCCTTGGTTATCTGCAACACGAGGAAGGAGTTTTCGAAATGACGATGGCTCTTTGGGATTGGGGATTTTCGCCAAAAGAGATCCAGCAACCAGTGGAGATGTTTTATGGTACTGCGGACGATATTATCTCACCGGAAATGCCTCGACACCTTTGCTCTGAGCTTCCCAACTGTGCAGCGCACGAGTGGGCGGGCGCAGGACATTATGGGTTTGTGGATCGCGAATGGTGGATCGAATTTGTCGGCGCGGTTGCCAGTCTG
>NZ_JBDZYG010000047.1:0-1881 GCF_040329455.1 Ruegeria sp. SCP11
CGCACTTCGTTCTGGCCCTAACGTGACGGTGTTGCATGGGTCAAAACCGTAGGCAAGGGCTGGGCAGGTTGCCCGGCCATTCCACATATGCGCGGAGATCATTCACATGAAGATGACGACGGAAGAGGCTTTTGTTAAGGTTCTGCAGATGCACGGTATCGAACATGCGTTCGGTATTATTGGCTCTGCGATGATGCCGATCTCGGATCTGTTCCCGAAGGCGGGCATCATGTTCTGGGACTGTGCCCATGAGGGCAGCGCCGGCATGATGGCCGACGGCTACACCCGCGCCACCGGCAAGATGTCGATGATGATCGCGCAGAACGGCCCCGGCATCACCAACTTTGTGACCGCGGTGAAGACCGCCTACTGGAACCACACCCCGCTGCTGCTGGTCACCCCTCAGGCGGCCAACAAGACCATCGGTCAGGGCGGTTTCCAGGAAGTCGAGCAGATGAAACTGTTCGAGGACATGGTGGCCTATCAGGAAGAGGTCCGCGACCCGTCCCGCGTCTGCGAGGTTCTGAACCGCGTGATCATGCAGGCCAAACGCGCCAGTGCCCCGGCTCAGCTGAACATCCCGCGTGACATGTGGACCCAGGTCATCGACGTCGACCTGCCTGCGGTTGTTGAATTCGAACGCCCCTCGGGCGGCGAAAGCGCCGTGGCACAAGCGGCCGAGCTGCTGTCGAACGCCAAGAACCCGGTCATCCTGAACGGTGCCGGTGTTGTTCTGGCCGAAGGCGGTATCGAAGCGTCGAAAGCGCTGGCCGAGCGTCTGGACGCCCCGGTCTGCGTTGGCTACCAGCACAACGACGCCTTCCCCGGCTCGCACCCACTGTTTGCCGGTCCGCTGGGCTATAACGGCTCGAAAGCCGGTATGGAGCTGATCTCGGAAGCCGACGTGGTTCTGTGCCTCGGCACCCGCCTGAACCCGTTCTCGACCCTGCCGGGCTATGGCATCAACTACTGGCCCGCGGATGCGAAAATCATTCAGGTCGACATCAACCCTGACCGCATCGGCCTGACCAAAGCCGTTACCGTCGGCATCGTGGGTGACGCGGCCAAAGTGGCAAATGGCATCCTGAACCAGCTGAGCGGCACCGCCGGTGATGAAGGTCGTCAGGCTCGCAAAGAGCGCATCGCCCAGAAGAAATCGGCCTGGGCGCAGGAACTGACCTCGATGACCCACGAGGATGACGATCCGGGCACCAGCTGGAACGAGCGCGCCCGCGCCGCCAAGCCCGACTGGATGAGCCCCCGCATGGCGTGGCGTGCGATCCAGGCCGCGCTGCCGAAAGAGGCGATCATCTCCTCCGACATCGGCAACAACTGCGCCATCGGCAACGCCTATCCGGCGTTCGAAGAAGGCCGCAAATACCTGGCACCGGGCCTGTTCGGCCCTTGTGGTTACGGTCTGCCTGCCATCGTTGGTGCGAAAATCGGCCAGCCAAACGTTCCGGTTGTCGGCTTTGCCGGTGACGGTGCCTTCGGCATCGCGGTGAACGAACTGACCGCGATCGGCCGCGAGGAATGGCCCGCCGTGACCCAGATCGTCTTCCGCAACTACCAGTGGGGTGCGGAGAAGCGGAACTCGACCCTGTGGTTCGACGACAACTTCGTGGGCACCGAGCTGGACACCAAAGTGTCTTATGCCGGTATCGCGCAGGCCTGTGGCCTGAAAGGTGTGGTCGCCCGCACCCAGGACGAGCTGACCGCGGCGCTGAACCAGGCGATCGAGGACCAGAAGAACGGCATCACCACGCTGATCGAAGCCCTGATCAACCAGGAACTCGGTGAGCCCTTCCGCCGCGACGCAATGAAAAAACCCGTCGCCGTCGCAGGCATCGACGCCGCAGACATGACACCTCAAACAGAGGC
>NZ_JBDZYG010000048.1:0-1443 GCF_040329455.1 Ruegeria sp. SCP11
CCTGGAAGATCGGGGCTTCTTCGTCCTTGTTGATCGCAACGATGACCTTCGAGTCCTTCATGCCCGCCAGGTGCTGGATTGCGCCCGAGATGCCGACGGCGACATACAGATCGGGGGCAACAACCTTGCCGGTCTGACCCACCTGCCAGTCGTTCGGAGCATAGCCCGAGTCGACTGCGGCGCGCGAGGCACCAACGGCGGCGCCCAGCTTGTCGGCCAGACCTTCGATCAGTTTGAAGTCCTCTTCCGAGCCGACACCACGGCCGCCCGAGACGACAACGCCAGCCGAAGTCAGTTCCGGACGATCGCTCTCGGCCACCTTGTCCTCGACCCACGACGACAGACCTTCGGAAGCCGGAACCGAGATGGTTTCAACCGGGGCCGAACCGCCTTCGCCCGCTGCGTCGAAGGACGCGGTCCGCAGGGTGACGACTTTCTTGGCGTCGTTCGACTTTACGGTCTGGATCGCGTTGCCCGCATAGATCGGACGCTCGAAGGTCGAGCCGTCAACCACGCCGGACGCATCCGAGATCACCATCACGTCCAGCAGGGCTGCAACGCGCGGCATGACGTTCTTGGCGTCGGTGGTGGCGGGGGCAACGATGTGCTCATAGCCATCGGCCAGCGACACGATCAGCGCCGCGGTCGATTCCGCCAGGCGGTGACCCAGCGAGTCGTCTTCGGCGACCAGCACCTTGGACACACCGTCGATCTTGGCGGCGGCCTCACCAGCGGCGGCGGCCGAGCCACCCGCGGCCAGAACGGTCACATCACCCAGAGCCTTTGCGGCGTTGACGGCCTTGGCGGTGGCGTCCAGCGACAGCTCACCATTGTTGACTTCAGCGAGAAGAAGAACAGCCATTACACAGCCCCCGCTTCTTTGAGTTTCTCGACCAGCTCGTCGACCGAGCCCACGACGATACCGGCGGCGCGTGCCGGCGGCTCTTCGGTTTTGACCACTTCCAGACGCGGAGTGACGTCGACGCCGTAATCGGCGGCGGTTTTCTCATCCAGCGGTTTTTTCTTCGCCTTCATGATGTTGGGCAGCGACGCATAGCGCGGCTCGTTCAGGCGCAGGTCTACGGTCACGATGGTCGGCATCTTGACGCTGATGGTCTGCAGGCCGCCGTCCACCTCACGGGTGATCTTGGCGCTGTCGCCTTCGATGTCGACTTCCGACGCGAAGGTGCCCTGCGACCAGCCCAACAGGGCCGACAGCATCTGACCGGTGGCGTTCATGTCGTTGTCGATCGCCTGTTTACCGGCCAGAACCAGACCGGGCTGCTCTTCCTCGACCACTTTGGCCAGGATCTTGGCAACGGCTAGGGGCTCGATATCGGTGTGCACGTCATCCGCCGCCACAACCAGGATCGCGCGGTCGGCGCCCATAGCCAGCGCGGTCCGCAGCGTCTCCTGCGCCTGCTTGACGCCGATCGAAACGGC
>NZ_JBDZYG010000049.1:0-1137 GCF_040329455.1 Ruegeria sp. SCP11
CGACCTGACGGTGACGGATCCGGACGATGGCGACAGCCATACCTTCTCCGTCGATGACGCCCGGTTCGAAGTCGTGGCCGGCCAGCTGAAGCTCAAGGCCGGCGAGGCGCTCGATCACGAGACCGAGGACACGGTCAATGTCGAAGTGACCGCCGAGGATACCGGCTCCCTGACCTATAGCGAAACATTCGTCATCACCGTCAACGACCTGAACGAGGCACCGACGGATTTGGACATTTCCAACTCAGACGCGCCTGAGAATATTCCGGGTGCGACGGTTGGCGTGCTGAGCGCTGACGACGTCGATTTTATGGACACCCTAACCTATTCTATTTTGCCGGGCGATGATGGCGCCAAGTTCACCATTGTCGGTGACGAGCTTCGCGTCGGTTCGGTCGGCCTGGACTTCGAAGCAACGCCAACTTTGACTGTGAATGTCCGGGTTTCCGATAGCGCAGGGTTGTTTGTGGACCGAACGTTTACGATCAATGTTTTAAACAGCGTCGAAACTGCGCTGACGCCGGGCACCGATATAATTGGACCGGATCCCGCGAATATTCAGATCATCGGGAACGCTCAGACATTGAATGCATCTGACGATCTTGATGCCGGTACAGGCGACGATTCTCTCGTACTGTTCGGTGGTGGCCCGTTCGACCTGAACTCGCCTGTCAAGGTCGACGGGTTCGAGGAGATTCAGGTCGTCAACCTGGCCAATAGCAATACGACCCTCACGCTGCGAGATGGAGCGAGTCATGACCGGGTCATCCTAAATACAATTGGGTACACTTTAACCAATCTGACCGGGGCCAGCTATGTTGCCGCGTTTGATGGCGGAGATGGGTTCGACAATGTCAACCTCAGAGGTTCGTCGCGTATCGAAGATCTTTCGTTGGGCAGCGGCTATGGCCGGGTGCGTCTGTATGATTCCGCGAGCATAGGGATTGTCGACTTGGGGAACGGCGGCGGGCGTGTTTCTCTGCGCGGTACTGGCAGCGCTGACTCCGTCCAGGGGGGGAGCAGCGCGGACAGGCTCTATGTCTACTCGACTTCCGCTTGGAGCGGCGTGACAAGTTTCGATGGAGGCGGCGGCTCTAACGATAGGCTCAGATTCTTCCAGAGCTCAGCAACCTTCGA
>NZ_JBDZYG010000050.1:0-772 GCF_040329455.1 Ruegeria sp. SCP11
GGTTTGGGCCGCCTGTGAAAGCGACCCAACTGCACTAGATTTCAATGGCTTCGGCGATAGCTAGAGCGTCTTCAAGTTCGACGCCCAGATATCTAACTGTGCTGTCCATCTTGGTATGTCCAAGAAGCAACTGCACGGCGCGCAGGTTGCCAGTCTTCTTGTAGATCTGGGTTACTTTGGTACGCCGCATTGAATGCGTTCCGTATGCGCTTGCCTCAAGGCCGATGGATGTGACCCAATCACGGACGATCCGCGCATACTGGCGTGTTGAAATGTGCAAGCGCTCATGGAAGCGGCCAGGCCAAAGATACTCCGAGCCAACCATAAGTTCATCCTCCATCCACTTTTCGACTGAAGCACGCGTGCCCTCGGAAATCTCGAAGCGGACTGGTTTCTGAGTTTTGCTTTGCAGGACGTAGGCGCGCTCTTTGATCTGTCCCGATGCCATCACGTCGACGACTTTCATCCTCACAAGATCACAGCCGCGAAGCTTGCTGTCGATTGCCATATTGAACAGCGCGAGGTCGCGATGGTTCTCGGCCAGTTCAAGTCGAACTCGGATCGCCCAGACGTGTTTTGGCTTCAGCGGTCTTTTCTGGCCAACGATACGTCCTTTGTTCCAGGCTGGGCGAAGCGCGCGAATGGCCGGTAAGTTTGGTGTTTCCATGACTGATCCTCCGATCCGCCATGCCCTCCCAAAGCGACAACCCGACGTTGACGAGGCACCATATCAGAGGATTGCCGCGCTGCCTCCGAGGTCCGCAGAGAGCCC
>NZ_JBDZYG010000051.1:0-749 GCF_040329455.1 Ruegeria sp. SCP11
GGCCTTGTCAGAAGAACTTGGCTTGAGGCGGGCGGGGTGCTCTCATAGCCTTCGCGTATGATTACACAATCGCCATTCAAGTACTTCAAGACCAGTCCCGAGGTCATTCGTCTGGCAGTGATGTTGTACGTTCGGTTCCCATTGTCGTTTCGAAACGTGGGAGATCTGTTGCATGAGCGCAGCATTGAAGTGAGCTACGAGACAGTCCGCTACTGGTGGAACCGTTTCAGTCCGATGCTCGCGGCGGAGATCCGGAGAAAACGAGTCGAGAAGCTGCGGGCATACTCAAAATCGAAATGGCATGTCGACGAAGTCTTCGTAAAGATAAACGGTCGACGGCACTACCTGTGGCGCGCCGTTGATCACGAAGGCGAGGTGCTTGAAGCCATTGTCACCAAACGTCGAAACAAGCAGGCAGCACTGAAATTTCTCAAGAAATTGATGCGGCGACACGGTGCTGCGGATGAAGTTGTCACCGATCGCTTCGCGTCATACCGAGCCGCGCTCAGAGATCTCGGTGCGACGGAAAAGCAGAAGACGGGCAGGTGGCTCAACAACCGGGTTGAGAACTCACACCTTCCGTTCCGACGAAGAGAACACGCGATGCAGCGCTTCAGGCGTATGCAAAGCTTACAGAAATTCGCCGCCGTCCACTCCTCCGTCTACAACCACTTTAACCAGGAGCGATCTCTCACCAGCCGAGGCACCTTCAAGCTGACACGCGCCGCTGCTCTCGCCGAGTGGCGCGA
>NZ_JBDZYG010000052.1:0-642 GCF_040329455.1 Ruegeria sp. SCP11
TCGAAGGTTGCTGAGCTCTGGAAGAATCTGAGCCTATCGTTAGAGCCGCCGCCTCCATCGAAACTTGTCACGCCGCTCCAAGCGGAAGTCGAGTAGACATAGAGCCTGTCCAGGCCGCTTCCTGTTTGAAGGTCCGAGATACCTCCGGTTCCCCGAAGTCGGACATGGTTGCTTCCGTCGCCAAGATTTGCATATCCGATGTTTGAGGCACCGTAGAGAAAGATAGTTTCATTGCCGGATCCGCCCGTGACGTTGGTGACGTAGGTCGAGCCGTTGGTGTTGATCCGCGTGGTTCCAACAGAATTAATCGTTACTTGATCGTGGCTGACCCCACTACGCAGTGTGAGGTTCGCAGTTTCATTCGTAAGATTGACCAGTTGAACTTCTTCAAAGCCATCGACATCGACCGGTGTGTTAAGGTTCAATGTGCCGCCACCGTAAAGGATCAGCGCGTCTGTTCCCGTGCCAGCGTCTAGATCGTCGGCCGCATTCAAAGTGTCGGCTGTACCAGTGACCGTCGAGTCCACCGCGGTTGGCGCGAAGGTATCTGCCCCCGTAGTCAAAATCAGGTCGTCTGGTCCTGGCGCCGGGGCCGTGAACAATCCTCCATCGTCGATGATCGTCTCGATTGATCCTGCATTG
>NZ_JBDZYG010000053.1:0-565 GCF_040329455.1 Ruegeria sp. SCP11
CGACACCGGCGACATCACCGTCACCGGTCCGGCCGGGCCGCTCGCGGTCACCGGCGTGTCCCTCGACACCAACGGCGACGGCACCCCGCGCACCGCCACCTATACCGTCGCGGCGCCCGGCGGCAGCTGGGACCTGGCGGACAGCGGCGCCTATACCGTTGCCCTGCTCACCGATGAAGTCTTCGACACAAACGGCAATGCCGTCGCCGCAGATACAAACCTCACCGGGTTTACCGTCGATATTGCAGACGTCACCGCCCCGGTGGTGCAATCCGCAAGTGCCCCGACCATCGATGCGGCCGATACCGGCAATCCCGACACGCAGGTCACCGTGACCTTCACCGACAACATCGCGGTGGACGCCTCCAGCATCGACACCGGCGACATCGCCGTCACCGGTCCGGCCGGGCCGCTCGCGGTCACCGGCGTGTCCCTCGACACCAACAGCGACGGTACCCCGCGCACCGCCACCTATACCGTCGCAGCACCCGGCGGCAGCTGGGACCTGGCGGACAGCGGCGCCTATACCGTCGCCCTGCTCACCGATGAAGTCTTCGACACCGGC
>NZ_JBDZYG010000054.1:0-531 GCF_040329455.1 Ruegeria sp. SCP11
GGGGTGGTGATGTCGCCCTCGCCAAAGCTGTTGACCGTGACGGTCCCCGCCCGGATCGCACGGGCGCCGCGGATGGCGCGTTTGGCATTGGCGGTGAAGATCGAGGCACACAGGCCATAGTCGGTGTCATTGGCGATCCTGATGGCCTCGTCAAAGCCCGACACTTCGATCACCGACAGAACCGGGCCAAAGATCTCCTCGCGCGCCAGCGTGGCATCGTTTCCGGGAACCTCGACCACGGTGGCCTCGACAAAACCCTTTTTCGCTTTGCCACCGATCACCACGTTCTCGGCCTGATCCAGATAGCCACAGACCTTAGTGTAATGACCTTCGCTGACCAGCGCGCCCATGCGGGTTTCGGGATCCAACGGGTCGCCGATATTCCACTGTTTGGTATGATGCGCGATACGCTCCAAAAGTTCCGCCTTCACGTCCTTGTGCACGATCAGGCGCGACGAGGCCGAGCAGTTCTCGCCCATGTTCCAGAACGCCCCGTTGACCACATGCGCAGCCACACGGTCCAGATTTTCC
>NZ_JBDZYG010000055.1:0-479 GCF_040329455.1 Ruegeria sp. SCP11
TAGTCTGTTCTCAAAGGTTCCCCAGAATCTTGAAAACCCGCGATCTCGATCACATCACCGTTGGAGAGAGACACGTCTGAGATGGTGCGCTCGACAAACGATGAGCTGTTAACGAAATTGTTGCCGGCATCTGCGTTCCAGATGAAGTTGTCGATTTCAACTCCGTTAACGAAAATGCTCATCTGTGATTGGCCATCGGCTTCGTCGAAGTAACCCAGTCCCAAATCATAAATTCCGTCGGAGCCTGTGAAGGTATATGAGGCCCGTTGCTCCTCTTGCCCGCTTGCCTGGAGATATTGATTACCCGACGCATGCCCGTTGCTCTTTACTTGAAAGCCACTAACAATCTGGAATGTCTCAGCTTCAACCCTGAAGGGTGTAGGGGGGCTTCCAGAAATGTCGACGGTAAACCCGGTGAGGTTGGGGTCTGCAGCGACGGCATTGCCGCCGGTGTCGAAGACTTCATCGGTGAGCAGGGC
>NZ_JBDZYG010000056.1:0-457 GCF_040329455.1 Ruegeria sp. SCP11
AGTTCGCCTCGAGCTTGCCGGCAACCACCGCGATCTTGCACTCTTTAACATGGCAATCGACAGCAAGCTTCGCGGCTGTGATCTGGTGAAGATGAAGGTGGTCGATGTCATGTCATCGGGGCAGATCAAGGAACGCGCTTCAGTTCTGCAAAGCAAGACGCAGAAACCTGTGCGCTTCGAAATATCCGAGGGCACCCGTGCCTCTGTTCAGAAATGGATGGAAGATGAACTCATGGTCGGTTCAGAATACCTTTGGCCTGGCAGGTTCCACGAAAGATTACACATCTCAACGCGTCATTATGCGCGGATTGTTCGAGACTGGGTCACATCGATCGGCCTTGAAGCAAGTGCATATGGAACCCATTCAATGAGGCGCACGAAAGTCACCCAAATCTACAAGAAAACCGGCAACCTCAGAGCGGTCCAGCTCTTACTAGGTCATACCAAGATGGACAGT
>NZ_JBDZYG010000057.1:0-397 GCF_040329455.1 Ruegeria sp. SCP11
AGTGCATATGGAACCCATTCAATGAGGCGCACGAAAGTCACCCAAATCTACAAGAAAACCGGCAACCTCAGAGCGGTCCAGCTCTTACTAGGTCATACCAAGATGGACAGTCCAGTCCAGTATCTCGGCGTCGAACTAGAGGATGCCTTGGCCAACGCCGAAGCCATTGAGATTTAGTGCCAAGGGGTCGCCTTCGTAGGCGGCCCAAACCGGACACGGTGCTGTCAGACAAATTCGAACTAGTCTCAACTAGGCCAGTAGAGCTGTCCTTTATCCCACGCCAAGCTCGCGCCACTCGGCGAGAGCAGCGGCGCGTGTCAGCTTGAAGGTGCCTCGGCTGGTGAGAGATCGCTCCTGGTTAAAGTGGTTGTAGACGGAGGAGTGGACGGCGGCGAAT
>NZ_JBDZYG010000058.1:0-397 GCF_040329455.1 Ruegeria sp. SCP11
GGACAGGCTCTATGTCTACTCGACTTCCGCTTGGAGCGGCGTGACAAGTTTCGATGGAGGCGGCGGCTCTAACGATAGGCTCAGATTCTTCCAGAGCTCAGCAACCTTCGACCTGACATCTGTTTCTCTCAGTAATGTCGAGCGGCTCTATAGCTTTACGAGTAATTCGACGCTGGTTGTAGATGACACGTCACTTGCCGATTTCACGACAATCAGAAGCAATCCTGGCAATCGGCTGCTCACCAACGATACGTCGCTGGATTTGACGGGCAAGTCGGTTCAGAATTTTACCGTTGAAAGTGGAAACGCAACGGGAACGACCTTCACGGTCAACTCGAAGGCGACCGCTTTTCAGATCAGAGGGGGGGCGGGCAGCGACACAGTCGATGCCACCGGG
>NZ_JBDZYG010000059.1:0-373 GCF_040329455.1 Ruegeria sp. SCP11
CGGCAGAACTGGTGCGGAAGACGCGAACACAGTCAGCCGATCCCTGAGCGAACTCAGCTCTACAGATCAACCATTGGTCTGGCTGAACGCTGAAGGTGGGCGCGACCGCTACACCACTGGTGATCGCACCAACGAAACGACCAGCGGGGGCTTGCGTGTCGGCGCCAGCCTGCCATTTGCTGAGATCGGGAACGGCTCTCTGATCGGTGGATTTGAGTTCGGTGCAACAAAGCTTTCGACAAAAAGCGAAACGCCGTTGGCGGACGGCAAGATCGACACCGACGCCTACGATGTGACGCTGAGCGCGTTGTGGCTGGCCGATAGTCAACTCTATCTGGATGGTCAGTTGCGTTATGCGTTCTTCGACAGCACA
>NZ_JBDZYG010000060.1:0-368 GCF_040329455.1 Ruegeria sp. SCP11
TCCGGATCCGTCACCGTCAGGTCGCCGATGATCGCGCCCGCCGCGTTCTCGTCGACGGAGGCGTTGGACAGCGTGATATCCGTCGGGGCCTCGTTCAGGTCGTTGACGGTGATGACGAAAGTTTCGCTATAGGTCAGGGAGCCGGTATCCTCGGCGGTCACTTCGACATTGACCGTGTCCTCGGTCTCGTGATCCAGCGCCTCGCCGGCCTTGAGCTTCAGCTGGCCGGCCACGACTTCGAACCGGGCGTCATCGACGGAGAAGGTATGGCTGTCGCCATCGTCCGGATCCGTCACCGTCAGGTCGCCGATGATCGCGCCCGCCGCGTTCTCGTCGACGGAGGCGTTGGACAGCGTGATATCCGTCGG
>NZ_JBDZYG010000061.1:0-356 GCF_040329455.1 Ruegeria sp. SCP11
GCGTTGCCCTTGACGCCTTTGGGGCGCAGGTCGACCAGCACCACATGGGTGTCGGTGCCGTGGGTCACGGTGTCCAGACCACCTTTGATCAGTTGATCCGACAGCGCCTGCGAATTGACGACAACTTGCTTGATGTAGTCCTTGAACGCAGGCTGCAGCGCTTCACCGAAGGCCACGGCCTTACCGGCAATCACATGCATCAGCGGGCCGCCCTGAATGCCGGGGAAGATGGCCGAGTTCACTTTCTTGGCGATCGCTTCGTCATTGGTCAGGATCATGCCGCCGCGCGGGCCGCGCAGGGTCTTGTGGGTGGTGGTGGTCGCAACGTGGGCGTGCGGGAAGGGGCTGGGGTGCTC
>NZ_JBDZYG010000062.1:0-319 GCF_040329455.1 Ruegeria sp. SCP11
GGTGACCGCGAGCGGCCCGGCCGGACCGGAGACGGTGATGTCGCCGCTGTCGATGCTGGACGCGTCCACCGCGATGTTGTCGGCGAAGGTCACGGTGATCTGCGTGTCGGGGTTGCCGACTTGAGCTGCGCCTATGTTCTGAGACCCGGCGGATGAGACGACGGGGACGGTGACGTCTGTGGCCGCATCGGTAGGCTGGAAGTCCAGATAGTCTGTTCTCAAAGGTTCCCCAGAATCTTGAAAACCCGCGATCTCGATCACATCACCGTTGGAGAGAGACACGTCTGAGATGGTGCGCTCGACAAACGATGAGCTGTTA
>NZ_JBDZYG010000063.1:0-298 GCF_040329455.1 Ruegeria sp. SCP11
TGCTTGAAATCCCCGTGGGCCAACCCTGTTTTCCTGCGGCAACAACGAAGTGGCAACTCCGACAAGTAAAAGAACGCCCGTCAGGAGCAACACCATGCGTTCCGACAGATAAGGGTAAATCAAGAGACCTAGAGCGATGCCCGCAAAGCACCCAATCACGGCGTTTCGGATCAGTTCCTTGTTCTGTAACCACACCCGCTTGTCCGACGCGACAAGCGATACGAGCGTGTTCAACATGAGCAAAACCGGAACAGCCGTGGTCGTCCCCAGCAAGACCATCATCACGGGCGCTGCGACG
>NZ_JBDZYG010000064.1:0-287 GCF_040329455.1 Ruegeria sp. SCP11
ATGTCAGGTATGTTCTCGATGGGTCAGTCAGAACACACGAAAACGAAATCGAAATCCGTGCGCGTCTCAGAGATGCAACAGAAAGCGGCGACGGCGTCATCTGGCAGCAAGCTGTAGAAGGGGAAAAAGATCGCCTGTTCGACCTTGTCAGCGACCTGAAATTCAAAGCAGCTGGTGCGCTGAAGCTCAAACTCAACCCGGTCGAGCGCCGTTTTTTTGAAGAGACGCCCACAACTGACCAAAACGCATTTCTTGCCTATGCAAACGCCGATAGGTTGCTGCACAGC
>NZ_JBDZYG010000065.1:0-286 GCF_040329455.1 Ruegeria sp. SCP11
GGACGCCTCCAGCATCGACACCGGCGACATCACCGTCACCGGTCCGGCCGGGCCGCTCGCGGTCACCGGCGTGTCCCTCGACAGCAACAGCGACGGCACCCCGCGCACCGCAACCTATACCGTCGCGGCGCCCGGCGGCAGCTGGGATCTGGCGGACAGCGGCGCCTATACCGTTGCCCTGCTCACCGATGAAGTCTTCGACACCGGCGGCAATGCCGTCGCTGCAGACCCCAACCTCACCGGGTTTACCGTCGACATTTCTGGAAGCCCCCCTACACCCTTCAGG
>NZ_JBDZYG010000066.1:0-236 GCF_040329455.1 Ruegeria sp. SCP11
GCCGGCAAGCTCGAGGCGAACTCGGATTGCCCAGACATGTTTTGGTTTCAGCGGGCGCTTTTGACCAACGATACGGCCTTTGTTCCAGGCTGGGCGAAGCGCGCGAATGGCCGGTAAGTTTGGTGTTTCCATGACTGATCCTCCGATCCGCCATGCCCACCCACAACGACAACCCGACGTTGACGCGGTCCAATATCACAGGATGCTGCGATTGCTCCGAGGTCCTCTCAGAGCCC
>NZ_JBDZYG010000067.1:0-234 GCF_040329455.1 Ruegeria sp. SCP11
GGACCTGGCGGACAGCGGCGCCTATACCGTCGCCCTGCTCACCGATGAAGTCTTCGACACCGGCGGCAATGCCGTCGCTGCAGACCCCAACCTCACCGGGTTTACCGTCGATATTGCAGACGTCACCGCCCCGGTGGTGCAATCCGCAAGTGCCCCGACCATCGATGCCGCCGATACCGGCAATCCCGACACGCAGATCACCGTGACCTTCGCCGACAACATCGCGGTGGACGC
>NZ_JBDZYG010000068.1:0-223 GCF_040329455.1 Ruegeria sp. SCP11
TGACCCATCGAGAACATACCTGACATCAATGTCCCGTTTCAGGTCCGCTAACGTGACGGCGATACCTTTGTACCGCATCGATGTACTGTACGAAGCAGAAGGCAACTGCCTCAGCCTGCCGTATGATCGAAGAAACAACTCTGTCACGACATCCGCTGAGACCTTGTCAGAGCTTGTTTCGGCCGTAAACGGGACGATCAATATTCCATCGTCGGGGTCACCG
>NZ_JBDZYG010000069.1:0-223 GCF_040329455.1 Ruegeria sp. SCP11
TTGAATACCGTATCCGAGATCTTAATCCCGTTGGGCTCAGCCAATCCTTCCAGGCGGGAAGCGACGTTCACCCCTTCCCCAAAAATGTCGTCTCCCTCGACGAGAACGTCATCGAGATTGATCCCAATACGATAAGAGATTCGTTTATCCGCATCCTGATCACGTTCGTGAATGATCATCGCGCGTTGTACCGAAGCCGCCCATGAAACCGCGTTTACGGCAC
>NZ_JBDZYG010000070.1:0-223 GCF_040329455.1 Ruegeria sp. SCP11
CCGGCTCGACGGTGACGGGCAAGCGGTTCCTGACCTATTCGGCGGAAAGCAACGCCAAAGAAGTGGTTTTGGAGATGGGCGGCAAGAACCCGGCCATCGTCATGGACGACGCGGAAAATCTGGACCGTGTGGCTGCGCATGTGGTCAACGGGGCGTTCTGGAACATGGGCGAGAACTGCTCGGCCTCGTCGCGCCTGATCGTGCACAAGGACGTGAAGGCGGA
>NZ_JBDZYG010000071.1:0-223 GCF_040329455.1 Ruegeria sp. SCP11
TCAGGTCGTCTGGTCCTGGCGCCGGGGCCGTGAACAATCCTCCATCGTCGATGATCGTCTCGATTGATCCTGCATTGAAAATGAAGTCACGCTCAAGGCTTGTGAAGGTCAACCCGGTGGCATCGACTGTGTCGCTGCCCGCCCCCCCTCTGATCTGAAAAGCGGTCGCCTTCGAGTTGACCGTGAAGGTCGTTCCCGTTGCGTTTCCACTTTCAACGGTAAA
>NZ_JBDZYG010000072.1:0-223 GCF_040329455.1 Ruegeria sp. SCP11
CGCCACCTCGCAGGACGGCAGCCGCTCTCATTCAAATTCAATGCGGTTCGGTCTTTTTTGAATCATCCGGCGGTCGCTTTGGAGACGCAACTGGCAAAGGCAAAAGACTGGACTTGGAGCGGGCCCCAAGCTGTTTAAAGCGGTGTTTCGAATTGGCCGGAATTGTTGCGAGTTTCATAACTCACATATGCTAGCCTTGCTGTAGGTCCGGGGAAGACTCCGG
>NZ_JBDZYG010000073.1:0-223 GCF_040329455.1 Ruegeria sp. SCP11
ACTTCATCGGTGAGCAGGGCGACGGTATAGGCGCCGCTGTCCGCCAGGTCCCAGCTGCCGCCGGGTGCTGCGACGGTATAGGTGGCGGTGCGCGGGGTGCCGTCGCTGTTGGTGTCGAGGGACACGCCGGTGACCGCGAGCGGCCCGGCCGGACCGGAGACGGTGATGTCGCCGCTGTCGATGCTGGACGCGTCCACCGCGATGTTGTCGGCGAAGGTCACGG
>NZ_JBDZYG010000074.1:0-223 GCF_040329455.1 Ruegeria sp. SCP11
ACGATAAGAGATTCGTTTATCCGCATCCTGATCACGTTCGTGAATGATCATCGCGCGTTGTACCGAAGCCGCCCATGAAACCGCGTTTACGGCACTGGCAAACTCAATCAGCGCTCCGTCTCCCATGGTCTTCACTACTCGACCGTCAAACTCGATCACCTTTGGGTTAATGATCTTATCCAGGACAGTTCTTTGCCGCGCGAGGGTTCCGGACTCGTCCAAC
>NZ_JBDZYG010000075.1:0-223 GCF_040329455.1 Ruegeria sp. SCP11
GACCGTGTCCTCGGTCTCGTGATCCAGCGCCTCGCCGGCCTTGAGCTTCAGCTGGCCGGCCACGACTTCGAACCGGGCGTCATCGACGGAGAAGGTATGGCTGTCGCCGTCATCCGGATCCGTCACCGTCAGGTCGCCGATGATCGCGCCCGCCGCGTTCTCGTCGACGGAGGCGTTGGACAGCGTGATATCCGTCGGGGCCTCGTTCAGGTCGTTGACGGTG
>NZ_JBDZYG010000076.1:0-223 GCF_040329455.1 Ruegeria sp. SCP11
GCCGGCGGGCGAGCCCAGGCGGATGCCGCTGGTGATGGTTGGTTTTTCCGGGTCAAACGGCACACCGTTCTTGTTGCAGGTGATATGCGCGCGGCCCAGGGCCTTCTCGGTCGCGTTGCCCTTGACGCCTTTGGGGCGCAGGTCGACCAGCACCACATGGGTGTCGGTGCCGTGGGTCACGGTGTCCAGACCACCTTTGATCAGTTGATCCGACAGCGCCTGC
>NZ_JBDZYG010000077.1:0-223 GCF_040329455.1 Ruegeria sp. SCP11
GTTGGCGTCGTCGGCGAGGTCGATCCAGATGGTTTTCAGCTGGGTGTACTGGTCGTGGGCATGGACGGAGTTGTCGCGGCCGCCGAAGCCGGATTGTTTGTAGCCGCCGAAGGGGGTGGTGATGTCGCCCTCGCCAAAGCTGTTGACCGTGACGGTCCCCGCCCGGATCGCACGGGCGCCGCGGATGGCGCGTTTGGCATTGGCGGTGAAGATCGAGGCACAC
>NZ_JBDZYG010000078.1:0-223 GCF_040329455.1 Ruegeria sp. SCP11
CCGGAGTCTTCCCCGGACCTACAGCAAGGCTAGCATATGTGAGTTATGAAACTCGCAACAATTCCGGCCAATTCGAAACACCGCTTTAAACAGCTTGGGGCCCGCTCCAAGCCCAGTCTTTTGCCTTTGCCAGTTGCGTCTCCAAAGCGACCGCCGGATGATTCAAAAAAGACCGAACCGCATTGAATTTGAATGAGAGCGGCTGCCGTCCTGCGAGGTGGCG
>NZ_JBDZYG010000079.1:0-223 GCF_040329455.1 Ruegeria sp. SCP11
CCGGCTCGACGGTGACGGGCAAGCGGTTCCTGACCTATTCGGCGGAAAGCAACGCCAAAGAAGTGGTTTTGGAGATGGGCGGCAAGAACCCGGCCATCGTCATGGACGACGTGGAAAATCTGGACCGTGTGGCTGCGCATGTGGTCAACGGGGCGTTCTGGAACATGGGCGAGAACTGCTCGGCCTCGTCGCGCCTGATCGTGCACAAGGACGTGAAGGCGGA
>NZ_JBDZYG010000080.1:0-221 GCF_040329455.1 Ruegeria sp. SCP11
CTTCCCGCCTGGAAGGATTGGCTGAGCCCAACGGGATTAAGATCTCGGATACGGTATTCAAAAGCGTGAAAGGCAAACTGGATCTTGGCTTTGCCGACGTCGGGCTCAACAGGTCAAGAACCTTTCGGAGCCAATACAAGCATTCAAAGTGCTTCTTGACCCAGGTGATGCCGGCAAAATTCTTGCCGATGCAAACCCGATCTCAAGCCGGATCGGAAAAC
>NZ_JBDZYG010000081.1:0-211 GCF_040329455.1 Ruegeria sp. SCP11
GCTGGAGGCGTCCACCGCGATGTTGTCGGCGAAGGTCACGGTGATCTGCGTGTCGGGATTGCCGGTATCTGCGGCATCGATGGCCGGCGCACTGGCGGACTGCACCACCGGGGCGGTGGTGTCTGCAATGTCGACGGCAAAGCCGGTGAGGTTGGGGTCTGCAGCGACGGCATTGCCGCCGGTGTCGAAGACTTCATCGGTGAGCAGGGCG
>NZ_JBDZYG010000082.1:0-201 GCF_040329455.1 Ruegeria sp. SCP11
AATCTCTCTAACGATGATACAAATCTGACTCTGACGCGGGATGGAGCAGCCCGGTAGCTCGTCAGGCTCATAACCTGAAGGTCGCAGGTTCAAATCCTGCTCCCGCAACCAGCGTCAGAAAATCTCAACACAGCCCGTTCAGACTACAATTGATCCACTGGATCAATTGCTTAACGTCTTCACCTCGTCAGGCTCATAACC